>JAIPIG010000025.1 GCA_021734805.1 Simkaniaceae bacterium | reverse complement strand
GTCAGTGTCGCTTGTGGTAAAACAGAGCGCGCAACAGGAGTTGGCCTGACAGCGCGAGGAGAGGGGGTATCATCATTTTCGGTGCGTCTAAACACTTGAGAGTAGATCTCTTCCCCTTTTTGACGAAGGGCTTGAAGGGATTCTCTAGAAATGGAGCTGCGCTCATGAAGACCTCGAGTTGAGATTCCACACTCATGCGTCACAACCCACTGCACATAGCCATCTTTTTGAAGGACAAACGCCTTTGGATCTTGTTGAAATTTGTTTTGATCAGCTTGCTTTAGAGAGGAAAGATCAATTCCCTGAAAAAGAGTTTTTAATTCTTGGTATTCTTGAGCCTCAGGCAAAACAACAATCGTATGATTGCTGACTTGAATAGGTTGAGAAAGATTGAGTCCGGATGTCATATGTTATTCCTCCCCACCTTCTGACGATGAGCGTGGAAGCCTCATCTCACTTAGCTGCCGCTTCAACTCATTATTTTCAGCCGTTAAAGCATTTATCATAGATGTAACCACCTTTTCGAGGTTTTCCACATCACCGGTTCCGAATAGTGTGCCAAGAGACCCATTCCAACTTTTTAGACCTTCGAATTTCGCTTCGAGATCCGGATTACCGATGTTTTTTTTCAATTGGCTGAGTTCAGCTTCTGCATCACTCGTGAGCGAGTGTGCCGAGGCTAATTCAGCTTGTAAGGCAGCGATCCTGCCTTCTAGCTCTCTATTTTGAGCTTTTAAGCGATCATTTTCTCTAGCCGTTGCTGTGGAAAGATCTATAACCCCCTCAAGTGGCTTCATTTTCTCTTCAAGGGCTGAAAATTGAGCTGCATATCTTGATAAAGTAGCATCTTGAGTCGCGATTGTTTTCTCAAGCTCAGCACATGCTGAGAGCAATGCAGTCTTCTCCTCTCTTAAGGCCCCAATCAACTCCTGTGCGCTTCCAAGTTCTTCTTGTGTTGTGGTTAGCTCTCCCCTTTTTGCTTCAAGTTGCTCTGAAAGGTCTGAACAACTTGTTTCAACTTCGCTTAAGGCTGCTTTTAAAGCAGTCACTTCAGCGTGGAGTTTTGCTTTTTCTCTTTCAATGGCTGCTTCAACGCCTTTAGTGGCGCCCTCTGCTTCTCCTTCGGCTTTTGCTAATGCTTCATTTAAACCTGTAATCTCATCCTGTAGTGCTTGAATTCTTCCGCGAGCTTGGCTCATCACGGCATTTTGATCAGTTGACGCTGTTTCTAATTGATCGACTTTAATCAATAGAGTAGCAACTCTTTGATCAAGGGCATTTGCTCTTTGAGTTTCCGTTGCCAATTGCTCCGTTAATGCACGTATTTTCACTCCGTTTTCATGAGTCAATGTGCGAATTTCCTGTTTAGAACTCGTTTCAACAGCTTTAAGTTTTTTTTCTAAGTTAGATGCATAGGCTTTTCCAAGATGGACCGCTTCTTCAGCAGAAGAGCGCATTCTAGTTGCGCTTTCTCTCGTTGCTTCAGCTCGCATGCTTGCGATCTGAGCTTCTAATTCGGCAATACGACATTTGACAACGCGTTTTTCGCCCTGCACGAAAGTTGATGCAGAGGCTGATGCGGGCGCTCTGAGAATGCGGCGTGCCAGCTCATCGATTGGTTTTAATGAATCAGCTGTCACTCTCCCTTTTGACTTAAGCGAAGCCGTTGAGAAACGCTGCTTTGTATCGATATTCCAGCGAATATCAATTTCTCCTGCGTCCTTTTGAATTTCGAAGGATTCCGGTATCGTTTCTTGAATCTTTGTTCGGATTGTTTCCGGGAAGCTCGCTTTGTGCTCTCGAAAAGCCCTCGTTAATTCTTCAAAATGTGAATGGCTGGGGTTAATTGTGACTCCCATATTTAATTACCTTTTTATTATTAATTATAGAAGTATTATAACAAAATCTTTATTAATTATCATTTTTTTGTTCAACCAGAGTTTGTTTTTATATAACATGCTCATTATTAGTTTTTACCACAGAGAGCACAGAGACACCGGAATGCGCATTTTTCTTGATTTTTCTCTGTGGACTCTGTGCTCTCTGTGGTTGTTAAAGTCCTTATGGTCAACAACCTGATAGTTTATCGAATTATGCAACAAAGCAAACGCTGATTATCAATTGTTTATATTTTAATCTCGGCTTCGCTGAGAGATTTTTAGATTTTCTTGAGGTTAAATGAGATAGGTGCCAATATTGAAGTCTCTTTTCTTGAATAGAAAGAGAACAAATTGTTAATTAAAGTATTCATAATGAGTGAGATGCGCTGAATATGGAAAAGTGGATTGTTGGGAACCTGATTGGGACGGCGGTTCTCCTTCTTGTCATTTTAACCGTTAGAACGTTAGCTGCCCGTTATATTCGAACGACAAATAAAAACTGGACGTCTCAACAGCGCCTCAGAGGGCTTGGGTATCTTCGTACTTTTTCCGTCGTTCTTTTTCTCCTTGGAATGATCTATATTTGGGGGGAGCAGATTCAAGGTCTTGCTCTTTCGCTTTTTGCCATCGCTTTGGCTATCGTTATCTCGGTAAAGGAAACTTTTATGAACCTCAACGGGGCTTTTTTAAGGCTCCAGGGGCATGCCTATGAGATTGGTGATCGCATCTGCGTTAAGGGAATGCGCGGAGATGTCATTGATGTCTCATTGTTATCGACCACCGTCATGGAAATCGGTGAAGGGGGCTCTAGTTACCAGCTAACGGGGCGCAAGATTGTCTTCCCCAACAGTATGCTTCTCACTGAATTTGTGATTAACGAGTCGTTCCTTGGCAATTATCACATGATCGATCTCACCTTTCCTATGTACGTCACGGACAATTGGAAGAAGGGACGCGACATTTTAATGCAGATCGCTAAGGAAGAGTGCGCGCCTTATCTAGATCATGCCCGTAATCGGGTTCGTATGCTCGAAAAAAGCCGCAGCATTGAGCTTCCTTCAGTTGAGCCGAGAGTGAGCCTCCACATGCCCAAGTCCGGGAAGCTCAACATCTATCTTAGAGTCCCTTGTCCCGCTCATTTAAAAGAGCGGCTCTCACAGGTGATTACTACGCGGTTTTTAGAGCAGTTTTATCCACCCGAAAATGAAAATCCGATGGAACAGGGGCTAAGCCCGCAATCTCCCTGATCAAGCGGGGAATTAAAAGACACTCCGCTCTTAAAAGGGGAGTGTCCAAGAAAGCTATTTAAGCTTGAGGATTGGCCGTAGCCGACTTTCCTTCAAGTTTCGTAAAGAGTGCTAATTTCTCAAGCACCTCATTTGATCGGTTGATAAAGGTTGTTAGGGCATCGGGTTTAAGCTCGCGCTGAGATAGAAGCGAAAGTTCATAGACCTGACGGGTCATTGCTTTAGCAAGGGCCTCATCGATCGATTCAATATTAAGGATTGATTGGATCAGTTTACTATTGGTATTGACGACGAAGGTGTGTTTTTCGAAGTTTGCAAAAGGAGAATCACCTTGTTGTGAAAGGCGCATATAATCCCTCATACGGCGCATATGCTCATCGAGAATAATAAATCCCGGAACCGCATCTGAATCGAGACTTTTTGCTTCGACTTCAATATTTTCAATATCGAGGAGGCGTTTGAATGTTTCACCAATACGCACCGACTCTGATTTACCCTGTTCATCAAGGAGGGTTTTTTCGCGCGATTTGTCAATCATGATCTCATCAACAGCCCCGTCTACGCGCTGAAATGTCGTCTGCTCTAATTTACCCTCGAGATGGTTAATCAGAGGGGTGTCAAGGGTGCTATTGGCAATCAGGACGTCAATTCCCTTTGACTCATAGAGTTGGATAAAATGAGAGGCGTGGTCTTTATCGGTGATATAATAGATCTTGCCGTTTGTTTTATCTTTATTTTTTTCGAGATACTCTTCTGCTGTGAGCCACTCATTTTTAGAGGTTTTCCAGAGAAGAAGGGGTTTGACGCGTTCATAGAATTTTTCATCATGCAAGGTGCTAAGCTTGATGATCAGCTGCATCTCTTCCCATGCTGCGATAAATTTTTCTTTATCACTCTCATGCCAGCTGACTAAGCGGTCGGCCACTTTTTTAGAGACGTGAGTGCCGAGTTGGCGGACGGTGCGATCCATTTGAAGGTAGCTTCGAGAGACGTTCAGAGGGATATCGGGACTATCAATGGCTCCACGGAGAACCATCATATGGTCCGGGATGAGGTCTTTGCAGTTATCCGAAACAAAAACGCGGTTACAGAAGAGTTTGATATGCGAGGTAGAGAAGTCGAAGTTCTTGGTGATCTTAGGAAAGTATAAAATTCCTTTGAGGTGGAAGGGGTAATCGACATTGAGATGGATCCAGAAAATCGGATCGGGCTGCATCGGATAGAGCTTGTGATAGAAGTCGATATACTCTTCGTCAGTGCATTGATTTGCGGGCTTCATCCACAAGGGTTCATTTTTATTGATGTGATCGTGGTCGAGATAGATGGGAAAGGGGAGGAAGACGCAGTATTTATTGAGCATTTCAGAGAGGCGACTCTTTTCTAAGAATTCAGTCGAATCATCATCAATATAAAGAGTAATCGTGGTTCCGCGCTCTTCTCTATGCCCTTTTTTAATGGTGTAGTCGTAGGATCCGTCAGAAGACCAGAAAACCGACTCAGCATCCGACTTGTATGATTTTGTAACAAGATCAACTTGTTTAGAGACCATGAAAGAGGAGTAAAATCCAAGCCCAAAGTGGCCGATGATTTGATCTTCTTCTTTGCCCTGCTCATATTTTTGAAGAAATTCTTCGGCTCCGGAAAAGGCGAGCTGAGCGATATAGTTTTTGACCTCATCTTCGGTCATTCCGAGCCCCGTATCCGAGATCGTAATCGTTTTGGCCTCTTTGTCAAACGCGATATCAATGCGTAGCTCTTCATCTTTAAATTGGGCCTGTCCTTGATCTCTCAAGATTTTGAGTTTAGACATCGCATCGCATGCATTTGAGACGAGTTCTCTAAGAAAAATATCCTTATCGGAGTAGAGGGATTTTTTAAGAATAGGAAGGATGTTTTCACTGTGAATTTTGAGTTTTCCTTTTGCCATATGTTGTCTATTGCTCCTTATTAACAATCGTGTCTTATTTTATACTAAAAAGCGCATTAAAATTCAGCAATCCGGTTTGATCTAAGATAATCGCAATCACTCCAAGGGGAGCGATATAGCGAACACAGAAAAACCAGGGCTTAAAAATCCAAACCCAATGGGTTCCGGCAACAAATTCCGATTCTATGATTTCCTTATCGAGTTTCCATCCGATAAAAATGGTCGTGAGAAGTCCCGAAATAGGCATCATCCAGCTCGATGTGATGTAGTTCATCGTATCGAAGAAATTCATGCTATAGATCGATTTCCATGATGCAAAAAGAGTGTCGGAATGGCTCAGAGCACAAGGAATCCCAATCAAAAACGAGATCAAAGCGCAAAGGATCGTTGCTTTTTCGCGAGAGAGGCTAAAGAGCTCAATAAAATTGGCAACAAGCATCTCTAAAATTGAAATCGACGAAGTGATAGCCGTAAAGAGAAGGAGGGCAAAAAAGATCGTTGAAATCAAAACTTGTCCGGGTAATTTTGAGAAGAGGATGGGGAGTGTCTGGAAGACAAGACCGGGCCCTTCTTGTGGAGAAAATCCAAATGTAAAAACAATGGGGAAAATCATCAATGAAGCGATGAGTGAGACGAGAATCGTCATAATAGAGACGATAATGCTCGTTTTGGGAATGTTCTCATCGGGCTTCATATAGCTTCCGTATGTTAAGATGATCCCAAGGCCGACGCTGGCCGTAAAAAACGCCATCCCTAAAGCATTGAGCATTCCCGAAGCGGATAAAGCAGTGAAGTTGGGGTAAAAAATAAAGCGGAACGCTTGGGGGAATCCGTCCATTGTCAAAGCATAAATAAAAAGGACAATTAAGATCGCAAGAAGGCCCGGCATTAAGATTTTAGACCATTTTTCAATTCCCTTGCGAATTCCGCTGAAGACAATGCCGACGTTCATCGCAATAAAGAGGAAGAGCCAGAAAATATTGATTCCGGGTGAGGAGGCAAGGGTTGTGAAAATAGTGCGGATTTCGTCGGGGCTTTTCCCTTGAGTGAACTGGGTCAAGGACATAAGGATATAACTTAGAGTCCAACCCGCAACGACACTATAAAAGCCCAATATAATGAAGCAGGCTAGAGCATTGATCCATCCAAGCATTTTCCAGTTGGAACCTTCATGGGTCAAAGCTTGATAGGCAAAAACAGCCCCTTTTTGTGTTTTGCGACCGATAATCAGTTCGGCGATAAAGAGAGGGAGGGCTATAAAAAGGGTGAAAATAAGGTAGCAAAGGACGAAAGCCCCGCCGCCGTTTTCCCCGGCCGTATAGGGGAATTTCCAAAGGCTTCCAAGACCAATCGCAGATCCTGCGGCTGCCATGATAAATCCAATTCTCGATCCCCAATGCTCTCTTTGACTCATCTAGTTAAACTCCCGTTATTTTGGTATGTATACCGATCGTGATTCAATACTTGTTTTTTTTGTCGCCGGCATCCCCGCTTGGTCGATTTGACCTCGCCTCTGCCTATTGTCAATAGCGCAGCGGCTCGGGTCAAAAGGCCTTCGGCCTGATCGACCATCGGCGCGCCGGCTTCTAAAAATTCCAACTCTTGAATCACTCCCGGTATATCGCTCGTAATTAAAAAACCGCCTCTATTTATGGAGGGGAATTTTCAATGTGACAAAGCATTAGAAAATTTTATTATGATAATCGGAGGGGGAATTAAATACCAAATATTAAAAATGGCGTCAGGGATTTGCCTTTAGTTGTTACAAACTGATTGTTAATGATTTATATAGTGTAGCGCCGGCTTTAAGTTGTTGTTAGTCAATATATTAAATTAATTGATTAAATTATTGAGTTTAGTATACAATAGTTAATTAAAGAATTTAATTTAACTGTAATTAAAAGAAGGGGTTTTGTTGTGGGTTCAATTGTAAGTGGGGTTTTGGATACCGTTTTTGCCTGGGGGGCAGCTTTTTTTGACTCAACTCATCCTGAGGTAGGCAAGGAGGCGATGCGTCCTTGTTCTTTGCATCCCGACTTAGTTGAAAAGTTAAGAGCTGTGATGAGGGAACCCACATTTGTTCAAATGAGGATTTGTAATGTCACTTTGACACATCGGGATATTAGGCGTTTTGACTCTGAAATAGCTAAGATTAGTATTGGAGATACGGACAAATTGACTTGCCAAGTGACTGCAATTAATGCTGCGGCTTTGAAGGAGCGAGCTCGTTCTATTGGTCTGTATTTTGAAGTCAAGTATGACAATACGCGGGGTTCAGAAGGAGATGTCACTCGTCTATGTTTTACTCCTCTGCATTTTGAGCAGCTATCGGATTTTCAAAGAGACGAGTTTAACTTAGCGAAGAACCCATTCGATCTTGCAATTTACGATACATCAAGTCCTAAAGAGCCCACTGAAAGGGAGAAGCTTTTAAGAGATTTAGGATTGTTAAGAGATACGGACTAATCCGAGCGGTGAAGTAGAAAGAATTTTGTTTTTTCACGATTAACTATTTTTTTTTCGGCCTCTTTGTGTGCACTTTCGGGCATTTTTGCAATATATTCTTCAGCCTCATCAAAGCGTTTGTTTCGGGCTAGGAGAAGCGCAAAGTATGCGATGGCCGATGGCATGGAAGAAAGATTAGAATCAAAGAGTTTTTTTGCATATTCAAAGTTGTTTTGCCGGCATTCGTATACAAAAAGGCTATATGCAGTAACCGGAAAAAAGCTACCCCATTCAAAAAGTTTTTCGCTGAACTTCCTTGCTTCTGTTTCGTTTTGCTGTTCAAGCAAAGTGTCCATTATGAATCTTTTCGGGGTGTGCAGGGTATAGATCAAATGATATAGAATATCAAAAGATTCTTCCTCTAGTGCTCTGATAGCTGTTTGACAAAAAACTCTATTTTCGAGTTGCTTGGCTTCATCTGTCAAAGCCTCCCTGTCTATAAGCGCAACGGCTTCTATTATGATGCGATGGGCGACTGAAGAAGAAAGATTTCTATGTAGCGCATAGTTGAGAGCATCCAAGGCGCAAAAGTATTGTTTTTGGGGGGTGCCCTTTGAGCCCACAAGGGATTGATAGCTGATGGTTGGGCCCTCTGTTAAAAGGCGGTATGAGTTGAGGCATCTGTTAAGATGTTGTTTGATGACTAATGACTTTGGCCCTGATATCGATTTTAGAAAGAGATCTAATCTAGATCGATCTCTTTGATCGTATAAATATTCGAGGATTTGTTCGTGAAGGGGGATAATCCCATTTTCGCTGTGCTTTGTTAAGAGAGTTTTCCTACTTTCTTCAAGTAATGTAAGCGCTGAATCCAAATCATGACGGCGCAGATGGAAAGCGACTAGCGGTTTTCTATGGCAATAATCTTGTGGGAGATGACTACCCCCTTTTCTGTAAAAATGAAGTGCTCCGGCTAGATTTCCCTCAGTAATGAGCGTTTCATAATGCTGCACTAGAGCAACTGGACTACACTCCCTTGCAAATCGACATAAGAAAGCCTGTTTTAATGTACTGAGATGTTCCTCGTCAAGCAGCTCTAAATATTTCATTGTGAGTTGTCTCATCAACTTAAATTGGGGAAAGAGTTTTTTAATATTGACAAAGAGGGGAGGCAAAAATGGGACGTATTCCCCTGTGATATAGGGGGTGATTGCATTGACGATCATCTGTTCTTGTTGATTGCTTAAGCTAGGAAAATTTCCGCAAATTTTTTCAAAAAAGAGGAAGATATCTTTAAAGGAACATTGACTTAATAAATGACAAAATTCTTCAAAGAAGAATCCTTTATGAGATTTCAGATCTTTAACGGTATCAGATATAGTGATCAATAGTTTTAAAATTTTTTTATAATCGCAATTTTTGGCATGCAAGTAGCAAACGCATACTCTGATGGCAGTCACACTTATGGATGGGTCTGAAATAGAATGATGGTCAATGAATTTTGATAGCGTTTGCATATAATATTGGCCAAGACTTCTACGCTCGTAGAATAGGATGGGTAATGTCGATAGAGTTTGTTGACTTGGGTCAAAATGAACCCACCGTCTTTCGTGGAATCGTATGATCAGTGAGTTTTCCTCTTTTTCATCTAATCCGTTAATTCTTGGTATGGTGGGAATTAAAGATTTTAGTGGGGGGATCTCTTCGAATTTAAACACAATTTTTGACATCAAATCATGTTGATATTTTCGAAGGGCTCTAGCGCGCTCCGGATCCAATGGCCTATTTTTTTTTATTGCGGCGATAAGGCAATCAAGGCTCTTGATTTCAGGTTCTAAAAAAGGTGCGATTTGGGGGGCAAGGGAAGGGGTTTTCAAAAGTGAAAGAAATTCACTTGCGTCCCTCAGTTGTTTGATCGTGTGCAGTTGAGAAAAAAGAGGAATCGTATGCCGGTGTGAATGAATAAAATCTATGCCGATAAAAGATGTGAGTCTCTCTGTAATACGTTGATAATTAAAAAGCTCTTGAAAAGTCGTGGGATGAGCCGGTAAGGAAGCGATTGTCGAAAGAGCTAGTCGGGATGCGGAAGGGGGCAAAGGAGGTGCTTCACAGGGGACATCATCCCTATCTCGTTTTTCTCGAATGGGTGGACTTGAAATCATATCTGTCATGGGGCGTGCGGAAGAAGAGATGTTTGATGCTGCCATGTTTGCTAAAATCCTAATTTTTCATTTCGGTATATGTTATTTGGTGTAGGCAGGTATTGCCGATTTTGCGACTTTTTTCTAGCATCAGATGGGGATGGGGATCGAGATTGATTTGGCTCGTGTTTAGGGGCAGTTCAAATAAAATGAGCGCCCCGTCTGCAAATAATTGTGAAGTATCCATCACCTCGAAAAGGTGATTGAGATATTCGAGTTCCTTAGGCGATTTTGGGTAAGGGGGGTCAAAGTAGGCTAGATCAAAGGTGTGTTTATTTTTGAGCGCGAGCAGTGCCTTGATACAATCACAGCGATAGAGCGTTGCCCTTGATGAGAGGCCGAGCTCTTTGAGATTCGATTCGATACAGGCAATGGCCGGGCGAGCCTGTTCAATGAGGGTAAGTGATTTAGCCCCTCTGGATAGAGCTTCAATGCCAATCGCGCCGCTGCCGGCAAAGGCATCTAAAAAATGGGAAGCTTCGATGCGGCCGGACAAGATATCAAAAACGGTTTGTCTCAAGCGCTCGCTCGTTGGCCGCGTTTGCTGCCCTTTTGGGGTGGCAATCATGCGCCCCTTTAATGTTCCACCCGTGATTTTGAGTTTCAATCTCTTAACCTTCATAAAGTTATGACGGCAATAGTATAAAGAAAAGCAAGCATTAATTGAAATGGTTTTTATTCCAATTTTGAGTTAAAATTGTATGGGGAATACCCCGCTGTTCAAGGGATTTTCTCAAAAAAAGGAATGATTATGGCTTCAGCAGCCGGTGCAACAAGCGGCCCACGAACTTCTAGTGCAGTTGTAGATTTGCCCACGAGGCATATTTCGACAAGAGAAGAGTTGGTCGATGAAATTGTCAAACGACAGACATCAGAAATAAGTCATTCAGATCTTGCAGAAGCTATTCTTTCTGAGAGGGATATTCGTCCTATTTTAGAAACTGAGGCAGGAAGAGGTCAAATTTTTCAATGCGTCACCGGCAAGCCCTACAAAGGCGTACATTATCCAATATCTGCGATGAGCCTTGCTGCTTTAAAAGGCAATCGAGCTGCAATCGGAATTCTTCTAGAAATTGATCCAAGCCTAAAAGATCTTCCTGATAAATTTCAAAAAAACACTCCCGCACATTTTGCTGCCTTAGCCGGTGATCTGGAGTTAGCGGAAGAACTAGCTACAGTGCCATTAAAAGAAAATGCAACGAATGGGACTTACAAAGATATTTATGATTTAACACATCGAACAACAGGTGACTGTTTTAAAGATATCCATGTTATAGGAACAGATTTACTTCGACTTTGGATTGCAGGGCATTGTAAAAAATCCTGGGTTGCACCGATAGGTGAATCAATGCATTTTACGGCCGCTCAAATTGATAGCTTATTTAGAGGAGAGATAAATATTGATGCTATAGAAGTGAGAGAGACTGAAAAGATGGGAAGAGGGCTATTTGCAAAACAGTGCATTCCAAAGGGAACTCCAGTTCTTGCATATGGGGGGCTATTTTCGATGGATTATTATATGATTAATGAGGTTCTTCCGACTCATAAAGTTTCTGCTGCTATAAAAAGGAAGTATAAATCTTTAGAGGATTCTGAAGATAAACCGAATGTTTTCTATTCCGTCGATGGTACGGGTGGATTAGCAAGTATGATCAATGACGGTATGCCTAATGTTGCGATAACTTCTCATCCTGTAAGAGGATTGCCAATTCGAGGTGTTATCATTACAGCCGATAAGGATATCCATCCCGGAGAACAGTTGTTTTTTAATTACGGATTAACACATTGGATTCGATTTAAAGGGTATGAAATTGATAATTATCCTCTTTTGAGAAAACAAGTAGGTGATTTTTTTCTTGATGAAATGAGAGCAAAACTAGGGGGAGAAGAAGAAATTAAGCGAGATCTTGCAATTCATATTGCATCTACTCCGATTATTTTATTGACCATCTTGCAAGATCGATCTTTATCTAATGAGGATCTGCTTAAAATCACCCATTCTATACGAAATGAACTTGTCAAGCATGTTGAATGGATTACGCCGGAAAATAGAATGTATTTTGAACGGATCACACATGCCTTAAATGAAGTTTATCAGTCACTACTTTTCATTCAGGCTCAACCTGTTAATCAAGTTGAAATGCGATTGAGATGGGCTCAAATTTGTGAAAAGAATTTCAAGCACCTTCTTGATTCCAATTTTGCTAAGAAAGGGGCAGATCTACGGATTATACTCTATTATGGTTTAGCATTAGGAATGCATAAAGCCTTAGTAAGGAATTCTGAAACAATAGCGCGAGTTGCTACTTCTCACAAAGCTGAGCTAGACTTAGATGTTTTTTTTCGATTGATGGCTGCTTTTGTCTTTGTATTTGAAAAAGAGGAGGATGGAATGAATATCGGCTTAGAAATAATGGGGTCCATTCGTGAAGTCGACTCAGAATCAAAATTAGTTTCTTTTTTTATCATATAGTTAGGGAATGTCCCTAAAGCTATCTCTCATCGTTAAAATTAACGATCTCAAGTGTCGATGACTCCATATCGCTCAAGAATGAAACTATTTTTTGGTTTGGTGAGTTAATACTGCTTGATTTCATCTGTCAAACATGCGAAAACAAGTGTGAAAACGGTGTGTTATAATAGCTGTATGTTTGGAATTGATTGGTCATTAAGTCTAACGGCTGTCATTGCCTTTATTGCAATTGGGCTTTTCTTAAGCGTGATGATTCTCTATGCGAGAGCAAAGCTTATTTCGACAAAGCCCTGTCATCTGTTCATAAATTCTAATGAGTCTTTAACGAAGGAAGTGCCGTCAGGGCAAACGCTTCTCAGTGCCCTCTCTTCATCGGGGATTGCCGTTCCGTCTCCGTGCGGGGGCAAGGCAACTTGTAAGCAGTGTCGCGTACAAGTGGTTGAAGGGGGTGGCGATATTTTAGAGACTGATCGGGCTACTTTTTCACCTAAAGAACTCAAATCGGGATGGCGCCTTTCGTGCCAATGCAAAGTGAAAGATGATATGGCTCTTAAGCTTCCCGAAGCTTATTTGACTCTGAGAGAGTTTAAAGGGCGCGTTGTGAGTAATCAAAATGTGGCCACCTTCATCAAAGAGCTCGTGATTGAAGTCGATGAAGCGGATCTTCCCGAATACCGCCCCGGAGATTATTTGCAATTCCATGTTCCTCCTTATAAGACAAATACGAGCGATTGGAAGCAAACGATGGAAGAAAAATACTTTCACGACTGGGAAACATTCAATCTCTTTGGCGTTGATATTGACTATTCTAAGCTAGATGAAGAGGTGATCCGCGCATATTCAATGGCTTCTTATCCTTTAGAAGGGAATATTTTAAAGTTCAATATCCGGATCGCAAGCCCTCCTTTTGTGAAGGGCAAAATGATGGATGCTCCTTGGGGGATTTGTTCTTCCTATCTGTTTTCTTTAAAGCAAGGGGATGAGGTGCAATTATCGGGGCCTTTTGGCGAGTCGCATATGATTCATGATGATCGAGAGCTCATTTTCCTGATTGGCGGGGCCGGCTCTTCCTTTGGCCGTAGTCATATTCTTGACCTCTTTCTTCATAAGAAGGCGCACCGCAAAATAACGCTGTGGTATGGTGCCCGCTCTTTAAAGGAAAATATTTATCAGGATGATTTTGAAAAATTGGCAAAGGAAAGAGAAAATTTTGCCTATCGGCTTGTCCTGTCTGAGCCTTTGCCGGAAGATATTGAAGCGGGATGGCCAAAAGATGACCCGGTCAAGACAGGCTTTTTATTTAAAGCCTTTCAGGTGGGAATGCTCGACACAATGGAGGAGCCTGAAAATGCTCTTTATTATGTTTGCGGTCCCCCGATGCATAATGCGAGCGTGATGAAACTTCTAGACAATTATGGCGTTGAGCGCGATAGCATCATTTTAGATGATTTTGGTTCTTAATTTGAGTAATAAGAGATGAAAATTGCACTTTTTCAAATCAACCCGACGATTGGGGATTTATCAGGCAACTTTGAAAAAATAAAGAATTGCATTGAACAAGGGAAAAGAGAAGGGGCAGATATTTGCCTTTTCCCTGAAATGTCCCTCTGTGGATACCCCCCTCAAGATCTTGTCTTGCATCGCCATTTTATCGATCGCATGGAATTTTACTTGCATCAGATCGCTTTTTTAAGTGAAGGGATCGCTGTCGTTGTCGGTCTCGTTAGGCGCAATATCGATGGAGGCGAAAAGCCCCTTTATAACAGTGCGGCTGTGATCGATAACGGCAAAATTTTAGGCTATCACGACAAATGGCTTTTACCTACTTACGATGTATTTTCAGAAGCGCGCTATTTTGAGCCCGGAAAGCAAATCAATACATTCGAAATTCGAGGGATAAAAGTTGGTGTGTTGATTTGTGAAGATATTTGGAAGCATGCGGGTTATGTCTCGGAAACGACATATGTGCGCGATCCGGTTGAAGAGCTTAAAAAACACAAGCCCGATCTCCTCCTCAATCTAACCGCATCGCCTTATCAATATCAAAAACCCCATATTCGGATTAAGGTGTGCGCGCAAGCTGCGCGAACGCTCAAGTGCCCTCTCGTTTATTGCTGTCAAATTGGAGCCAATGATCAGCTTATTTTTGACGGACTGAGTTTAGTTCTTGGCAAAGATGGTCATTTGATCCACACATGCAAGGCGTTTCAAGAAGATCACTATCTCTATGATTTAACAAATGATACGAGAGAGCCATATCCCAAAACAGATCAATTTGAAAGTTTAAAGCAGGCGTTGATTTTGGGGGTAAAGGACTATTTCAGAAAGCAAGGGTTTAAATCGGCATGTCTGGGGTTGTCGGGAGGAATCGACTCGGCTGTTGTAGCTTATATAGCTAAAGAAGCGCTTGGAGCCGAAAATGTTTTTGGAATTATGATGCCTTCTCGCTATAGCAGTGAGGGAAGTGTTGAAGACTCTATAAAATTGGCTGAAAACTTAAAAATTCATACAATGACGCTCCCGGTTGAGGAGGCATTTACTGCGTATTTAGAGACGCTAAAAGAGCCTTTTAGCG
This sequence comes from Simkaniaceae bacterium, assembly GCA_021734805.1. NCBI lineage: Bacteria > Pseudomonadati > Chlamydiota > Chlamydiia > Parachlamydiales > Simkaniaceae > Simkaniaceae bacterium. The sequence continues at coordinate 20,914 of JAIPIG010000025.1, read as the reverse complement.
AAATGCAGCCCGATGTGACGGAAGAAAACCTACAAGCAAGAATCCGAGGAACACTTTTGATGGCACTTTCAAATAAATTTGGCCATATCGTCTTATCAACAGGGAATAAAAGTGAAATCGCTCTCGGTTATTGTACCTTATATGGAGATATGTGTGGTGGACTCGGGGTGATTGCCGATGTCCCTAAAACACAGGTTTATAGTTTAGCGAGGTGGATCAATCGAGAGGGGGAAATCATCCCGCAAAGCGTCATTGATAAGCCTCCGTCAGCGGAACTTCGCCCGAATCAAATCGATCTCGATTCGCTTCCCGATTATGGGATTATTGATGACATTTTAGAAGGATATGTTGAGGATTACTTGCCGGTTGAACAGGTGGCAGCGCGCTATGATATTCCTATTGATGTCGTTCTCGATGTCGTTAAAAAGATTCATAAAGCGGAATATAAACGACAGCAAGGGGCGCCTATTTTGCGCGTGTCAAAAAAATCGTTTGGCTCCGGTCGCAAGTACCCGATCGTTCACAATTGGGCCAAGCATTTAAATGAGCCGAGGCCAAGCTGCAATTTTTGATGCATCGGTATAGATAACGTCGCTAATGGAAGCTGCTTTCAGTTGAATTTGCAAGAGCCGGTCAAAGCCGATGGCGACGCCAACGCAGGGAGGCAGGTGATCGAGGGCATTGAGAAACAGCTCATCTAGCGCATAGCTCGATTTCCCCATGGACAACCGTTTTTCATTAGCCTGAGTAAAACGCTCTCGCTGAAGCGTGGCATCGCTCAGTTCATCATAGCCGTTTGCGAGTTCAACCCCATGATAATACATTTCAAAACGCATGGCTTTGCCATCTATGATTTTAGCAAGCGCCGCCTCCTCCTCGGGGAAACGATCGATGACGGTAAGGCCTTGGAGTTGAGGCTCAACGTGCATTGCCCATATCAGGTGGCGCTCTTCTTGGGGGGTAAGGTACGCACTATCTACAGGAGCTTTATAGCGAGAAAATGCCTCATCATAACTCAAGCGATATACAGGTTGGTTGGGAATAAAAATGGAGATGAGATCGAGCGTCTCCTCGATGAGCTGCTCGAGCGTCCATCCTTTGCGATAATATTCAATCATTGTGAACTCGTGATGATGAAGGCGCCCATTTTCTTCCTTGCGAAAGACATGGCCTAAGTAGTAAATGTCAGGAGCGCCAAGAGAGAGAAGGCGTTTCATTGCATATTCGGGAGAAGTGTGCAAGTAGCCTTGGTCCGTTTCAATGACATCGATAAACGCATCAAGAGCGGCGGAGCGGTTCAAAAGGGGGGTATCGACCTCTAAAATAGAGCGCTCGGAAAAAAAAGAGCGCACATCGGCCAAGGCCTTTGCGCGCCAAGTTATAAGATCAAAATTAGACGCGAGAGACATATTCTCCGGTGCGCGTATCGACTTTGATTTTTTCTCCCTCTTCGATGAAGATGGGGACCTGAATGGTTGCTCCGGTTTCAACAGTTGCGGGTTTTAAAACGCGTCCGGATGCCGTATCTCCGCGTACGCCGGGAGCTGTTTCAGTAATTTTAAGCTCTAAGAATGTCGGCGGAGTAATACTGACGACTTGGCCTTTGTAAAAGACAATGTCATAGATTTGTTCGTCAATGAGCCAAAATTTATTATCTCCAATCACGGTCAAAGGAATGGTGATTTGATCAAACGTCTGATCATCCATAAAGACAACGCCATCATGCTCGAGATAGAGCATGCGCATTTGTCTTTCTTCAACATCGGCGATATCGAGCTTGTCTCCCGATTTGAATGTCCGCTCAATCACGCGTCCCGACTTGAGATGCTTGAGTTTGGTGCGTGTAAAGGCTTGCCCCTTTCCCGGCTTGACGAATTCAACGCCGATAATCGTATAAGGCTCATTATCCATTTCAACTTTCACACCTGCGCGGAATTCATTAGTCGCAATTTGTGCCATGACACACTCCATTTTAAATGCAAAGTCAAGTTTAATATGGAATCCCATATATTAAAAGAAAAAAGACACTCCTAATTACCTCGACTTTACAACTAAGCCTCCATTCCCCAAAGCGCAGGGGCTTCCCTTTCAGGATAGTATGAACCGCGCGATCTGAAATCGATTCTATCAAGACGGCTTGGCATGGAAATAATTCGATCTAGGAGATTCTTAGCTTGAATTAAAAGTAGGGAAAGCGACTCACGTTGTATTTCTGTAATTTGGCTATCTTCATGATCTAATATGGAGGTAATAGGGGCGAGAGACCCTATGATTGCCGTTTGGATTATTTTCAATTCTTCCAATTGTTTTTGTTTTTCAAATTCTAGAGTTTTAAATTCTTGTTTAAAATGCTCTATCCCATCGCGTTCTGATTCTGCTTGACTAAGAATTTGTCTAGCTTGAGCGACAAGGTATAAATTCCAGTCTTTTAATCTTGCTTCTATTAACATAGAGTCTTCTTGTCTAACTGCAGCGTCTTCTTGTCTAACTGCAGCGTCTTCTTGTCTAACTGCAGCGTCTTCTTGTCTAACTGCAGCGTCTTCTTGTCGCTTGGTGAGTATCTTTTGCCTTTGAACAAGCTCTTGATGTTCTGAAATCGATCCTTTGAGGGTCATGGCACAGTTGATTAACTCTTCAAGTTCAGCTTTTAATCGATCATTTTCTTTTCTAAGCTGTTCTACAGGATATAAGATAGAAAAATAGCCGCGAAAAACGACGTAGAGTGAGATGGCTAGGGTTAAATTGACAACGGCCATTGAGAGACGACCTTTAAGAAGGCTGCGGAAAGCTGCGTACACGGGTGTCATAACAAAGAAGGCGGCGATAGCAATTTTCGTGACCCAGTGGTCATAAGCGCTAATGACAAGATTGACCGTATGAGGGGATAGGAAAGGGATAGATGGGGCGCTTGATACGTTCATGGAAACCTCCGTTATGTTAAATGAAACAAAAGCATTAAAACAATAATTTGATTTATTATTCAATTAAATAAACAAAAGAATTTCGTTTCTTGAGAATAATAGTGTGAATTAATGTTTGTTATTAAAATCTAGGTCTTTTGTTTAATTAAATAGTAAATCTTGAATAGATATTTAGCTTTAGATACGATACTAAAACAAGAGCGGTATTTATGAAGATACCTCGACTTTGTAACTTTTTGGGCTTGATAGCCTCGAGACATTTGTTCTCTAGGGAGTTATCAAAACCGGGACGGGGTTTTTTTACCCCTTCCCGGTTTTAATAATCTTCCGGTTCGACCATAGGTCGAACGTCCGAGATCAAATAGACGAGGCAGGCGGGCCCAAAAAGCTACAAAGTCGAGGATACATCGATAGGAGGTTATATGGTCGATGAAAGTAATCATATTGAAGATCAAAATGAGATGAGCGATGAGCATCTCTATATGCCTCCTGTAGATTCGTTGGCTTCTGAGATTCAGGAAGATCAGTTTGCAAAGGAGACTCTAGAGCGCTATTCGGGAAGCGAAATCAAAGATTTCGGATCTAATTTAATCTTAGTGAATTTCCCGGCTTACGTTGAATACTTTGCCAAGAATTATAATGGGGTCATTCATCAAGGGAGCATGTTTACCGTTGCTCACTCTAAAGAATTTGATATCAGCATTATTGATTTTAAAATTGGTTCGCCGGCGGCGGCTCTTGTGGTCGATTTGTGCTCTTTTTTACCGATCCGATCTGCAATTTTTCTTGGAATGTGTGGGGGGCTTCGGCGTCGGTATCGGGTTGGAGATTATCTTTTGCCTGTTGCAGCCATTCGCGGAGAGGGGACGAGCGACTTTTATTTTCCGCCTAAACTCCCGTCACTTGCTAACTTTTTGATGCAAAAATCGGTGAGTGAAATTTTAGAAGAAGATGGCGATGACTACCATGTTGGGATTTGTTACACGACTAACATGCGGTTTTGGGAATTTAACCACGATTTTATCGAAGAGCTCAAGTCGACTAAAGCTCAAGGGATTGAGATGGAATGCGCCACACTATTTACAGCCAGCTACAAGCGTAAGTTTACCCTTGGAGCTCTTTTGCTTATTTCTGATTTGCCTCTTGAAAAAACAGGGAAAAAGACAAAAGAATCTTCGCGATTTGTTTTTGAATCCTATATGCCGGATCACATTGATAAGGGTATTCGCGTGCTGAAAAAAGCGCGTGAAATGCAGTCTCATAAAGTAAAGGGGGCCTACCATAGGAATCAATCGCTATTCCGGCGTCCCAAATAAGACCAACCCCCGGCATTTCTATAGAACATAAGGTTTGCTTCATATTCCGGAATATGAGACCATGGAGCCTCTTATTTTGGAAAACTGATGAATCAGGTTCGCGAACATTGGGGATCCAAGGTCGGTTTCTTGATGGCCGCGATCGGCTCGGCAATTGGTCTTGGGATTCTATGGAAATTTCCTTACGTAACGGGTGAAAATGGGGGAGGTCTTTTTCTTCTTTGCTATTTGTCATGCCTCGTTTTAATCGCCATTCCGGTTTTTGTTTCCGAGCTCATATTGGGAAGAAGTTCTCAAAAGGCCGCTCTTGAAGCCTTTGCTTATCACGAGCCGGCGCAGTCGGGCTGGCAGCTCGGCGGTTGGTTTGGCATCGCTTCATCCTTTCTTATTATGTCCTATTATAGTGTCATTGGCGGATATGGCATGAGCTACATCCTAATGTCGCTCAATGGTTTTTATAACGGACTTGCTCAAGACGAAATCGCAGTTATTTATGATCGACTGGCCGGATCGGGACCTATTTCCGTCTTCTGGCATTTTGCCTTTACTGCAATCACAGCCGGCATTGTTTATAGGGGAGTGCGTAAAGGAATTGAGTATTGGTCTAAAATACTTGTGAAGATTTTTTTAGCGCTGCTTTTCCTCCTCTTTTGTTATAGCCTTACGCTTCCCGGATTTAAAGAAGCTTTTGCATTCGTTGTGCATCCCAATATTGAAAATTTTAAACCTTCATCGGTTTTGCAAGCTTTGGGATTAGCTTTTTTTACGATGAGTTTGGGACAGGGAATCATGATTAGTTATGGCAGCTATATGAAACGCGATGAAAATGTGATGAAAGTCTCATGCATTGTTGGCGCTTCCATCATTATTGTAGCTGCCCTTGCCGCTTTGACGATTTTTCCTGTGGTTTTCACATTTCATTTGCCGCCTAAATCAGGCCCGGGACTTGTTTTTAAAACACTGCCCTATTTATTTGCGCAGCTTCCGGGATCCATTGTTTTATCAACACTCTTTTTTGTTTTGTTTGTCTTTACCGGACTCACATCGGCCGTTCCGTTGATTGAAGTTGTTGTAGGCAACTTATGTGAGAGGACAAGATTGTCGAGAAAACAGGCCGTTTTGATGGTTGCTTGTTCTACGTTTTTATTTGGGATTCCCAGTGCATATTCGGGGTCCAATGGTATATTCCCTCAATGGTCATCTATTTTTAGACAGGATTTTTTACTCACCATTGATGGCATTGTTTCGACATGGCTCATTCCCTTTTCCGGGCTCATCACGGCCATATTTGTGGGCTGGAAAATGAAGAGAGAAACGTGCCGGCAAGAATTTATTTGCTCCGGTGGAAGCCTTATCCTTTTCAGAATATGGCGTTTTGTTTTAAGGTATCTTGTCCCACTGCTAATATTAGCAATTATTTTACACAGCAGCGGTTTGATCGATTTTGATCAATTGTTTGCTGCAAGAGAACTTAATTCAGAGATTGTTTCTAAAATAAAATAACACAGGACTCAAAGGCTATGTCGCATATGAGAGAGCATTGGACATCGAGATTAGGATTTATTTTTGCAGCTATCGGCTCCGCGATTGGTCTCGGCGTATTGTGGAAATTCCCTTATATTGTTGGGCAAAATGGGGGCGGGTATTTTTTATTGGCATTTATCATTTGTGTTGTGATCATTGGGGTTCCCGTTTTTATTGCAGAACTCATGCTGGGCCGCTCATCTGAAAGTGCTGCCATTATGTCATTTCATAAGCTCTCAAATGGACACCGCTTTTGGAAAATCGGCGGTTGGCTCGGTGTGATTTCATCCTTTATTATTATGTCCTTTTACTCGGTTATTTCCGGATATGGGATGAGCTATATTTTGATGTCGCTCACCAATTTTTCGAAGGGATTAACGGCACATGAAGTCGCAGGTGTGTATGATAAACTCTCCTCATCTGCCGATATCTCTTTGCTTTGGCATTTCATCTTTACGGGAGTGACGATGTCAATCGTCTTTTCAGGTGTGCGAAAGGGGATTGAGTTTTGGTCGCGCATTATGACGCGTAGTTTATTTATTTTTTTAATCGTCTTGTTCTTGTACAGTATTTCACTGGATGGATTCAAGGAAGCTGCCCGTTTTATTTTCTATTTTGACGCCTCCAGCTTTAAGTTTTCATCGGCATTAGAAGCGCTTGGTCTTGCATTTTTTATTTTAAGTTTAGGCCAAGGGATTATGATCAGTTATGGCAGTTACATGAAACGCGAGGAAAATTTACCGGCAATGGCGGGGATTGTCGCTTCTTCAGTGATTGTCGTTGCCCTTCTCTCATCGATGGTTGTTTTTCCGGTTGTCTTTAGTTTTGGATTTACACCTAAAGCCGGTCCGGGTCTCGTCTTTCAAACACTCCCCTTTTTATTTGCCAAACTTCCCGGATCAATTATTATATCGACTCTTTTCTTTGTCTTATTTGTTTTTACGGCTTTGACGTCTGCTGTCGCTTTTATCGAAGTGTGTGCAACGAATTTAATGGAATTGACCTCTTTGACAAGGAGAAATGCAGTCATTATTTCCGGTAGCGGAACCTTTATATTTGGGATTTTCTCAGCTCTTTCCAACACACATTATGCATTTTATGAGTGGAAGTCAATTTATGGGATGAATTTTTTAGATAACATGGACTATCTTGTTTCCAATTGGATTATTCCTCTTGGAGGATTGATCACCTCTATTTTTGCGGGGTGGATTCTCGATCATAAATTAGCCAAAGCAGAGTTTAGTGCCAATCCTTTTCTTGCGCGGCTCTTCAAGCCTTGGCACTTCTTCTTAAAATGGTGTATTCCGGTCTTGATCTTTTTAATTATTCTTCAAAAAACAGGAATGATCGACTTCGATCGCTTTTTTCATTAATTATTGATTGGAAGCGCGTAAACATTGATATCAAGGATTTTTTCAAAACCCAAGTCGAGATAAAATTGTTCTACCGAAGAAGAGCAGACCAAAACGAGTTTTTCAAGGGCATTTTTGTGTGCTTCATGCATTAAAAATTCCATCATTGCACGGCCATATCCCATTTGTTGGTATTCCGGTAGAATTCCAATATTGAAGATGGCTCCTATTTTTCCATTTGAATACAATATGCCGGTGCCAATAGGAATATTTTCAGAATAGATGAGATAATTGTCAGATTTAAAATTTTTAATAAGCTTGGCATATTTTTCTTTAATAATCGAATTAAAATGAAAGACAGTTTCTGTTATTTCGTAGAATTTTTCTAAGTTGGTCCTTGCCGGTCGAATATCATATTTCTCTAGCTGCATTGACTTGACAGACCAAGCCATTAATCTATATTTAGTGAAAATTGAAAACCCTTTTTTTTCTAAAATATCAACCAAGTTTTTTGCTTGATTTTCTGAGTGACTCCAAAATGAAATCGGAATTCCGTCGGGGGATTTTTTAATAAGAGCATCAATTTTATCCTCAACATTGTTGCATTTGAGATGCATTACAATATTGAAGAGAGGGTAGGGAATATCTGAAAATGAGGCATAAGATTGCTCGCTATTTTCTATAGCCGGAGATCGCGCATCATAACATGTTTCGTAGAGTTGTAAAATTTCAAATCGATTGATCGGCTCAATAGCAATGAGATAATTTGAACAAAAGATAAGAGTGAAGAAAATAAGGCATTTTAGCAATGATAGCTCCGGAAAAATAGGGGTTTAATTAAACCGTCATCAGTCTATACGCCTGAATCCTTACCCACAAAATCGTAAGTAGGCTTGCGGAGTAGGGATCAGCTATACGGGAAGAGTTTCACTAAGTTGTTGTCTTGGAGAGAGGTGAAATTCTTCTGATAGGCGCTTGATAGTTATGAGTTCAATTTCTCTTCCACTCATGGCAGGAGGGATAAAGAAAGTTCGTTTTTCGGTTGTTTTCTTGATGTCTCTTTCAGCTGTGACAGTATGTTTGTCGTATTTAATTAAGGTGAAATTATTTTCGAGGCCAAAAATGCGCACACGGGTTAGGTGATAGAGCCACAAAACGGGGTCGGGAGCTCTACCGAAGCGATCTTGAAGCTCGGATAGGATTTGATCGATTTCTTCAATTGTTGTGGCATCTCCGAAGCGGTGATAAAAATCGAGTCGTAGTGTGGTATCATCGACATAATCATCGGGAATTTTTGCATCAAATTTGAATTCGAGGCGTGTTTCCGTAAAGGTTGTAAACTTACCTTCTTTAAGTGCGAGAATGGCCTTTTTCAAAAGTTTACAATAGAGGTGGAATCCAACAGATGCGACATGTCCCGACTGTTGCGTTCCTAAAATATCACCGGCGCCTCTCAGCTCAAGATCCATCATTGCCAGTTTCATTCCCCCGCCATGCCCGGAGGATTCAATCAGTGCTTGGAGTCGTTTTTGGGAGAGCTCGGGGAGTGCTTGAAATTGGGGGGTAAGAAAATAGGCATAAGCGGTGCGATTCCATCTTCCGACACGGCCCCGCAGTTGATAGAGATCCGATATGCCAAAATGATGGGCGCGGTCAATTAAAATGGTATTGGCATTAGGGATATCAATCCCATTCTCAACAATGCTTGTTGCAAAGAGAATATCAACAGTGCCCTGTTTAAATTTATGAAAGGCTTCATCGATGTCATTGCTATCCATTTGACCATGGACAATGGCAATGCGGGCATTAGGGACGAGCTTTTCGATATGCGAAGCCACTTCATAGATCGATTCAACGCGGTTATGGATAAAGTAGACCTGACCATCGCGAGCGAGTTCTCTCAATATGGCATTTTGAATGAGTGCATCTTCTCGATCACAGATAATGGTTTTAATGGGAAGGCGATCGTGAGGTGGGGATGCGATAACCGATAGAGCGCGGATATTAAGCAGTGAAAAATAAAGGGTGCGGGGAATCGGCGTTGCCGTCATCGTCAAATAATCGGCATTGACCTTCATTTTTTTGAGTTTTTCTTTAGCGCGAACACCAAAGCGTTGTTCCTCATCAATGATGATCAGACCGAGATCTTTAAACTCAACATCTTGGCTTAAGATGCGATGGGTTCCGATTAAAATATCGACTTGGCCGGCTTTGACTTTTTCTAGCGTTTCTTTATTTTGCTTAGTCGTTCTAAAACGGCAAATCAGATCGACTGTAACGGGGAAGTTTTCCATTCTCGCTTTGAAGGTCTCATAGTGCTGCATGGCAAGAATCGTTGTTGGAGCTAAAACGGCGATTTGTTTGCGTCCGTCATATGCGGCCTTAAATGCGGCGCGCATTGCCACCTCTGTTTTCCCATAACCGACATCTCCACATACAAGGCGATCTAATGGCTCGCTTGAGAGCATATCTTGTCGAATAGCGCCAATGGCTGCAAGCTGGTCTTCCGTTTCTTCATAGGGAAACTCTTCTTCAAAAAGGCGCATCTCTTCTGAATCGGGCGGATAGGTAAAGCCCCCTTTAACTTGCCGCTCCGCTTGCAAGTGGAGTAACTCTTTTGCATAACCGATGATGGCTTGCTGGGCTTTGACTTTGGCTTGATGCCATTTTTTTGTCCCAATTGTGTGAAGAGAAGGTTTGATTTCACCGGCTCCGATATAGCGCGAAACGAGATGTGCTTGCGACATGGGGACAAAAAGTTTGCTCCCTTCGGCATATTCGATCATCATAAATTCCGATTCGACGCCGAGATGATTTTTTTGTTTTTCTATCCCTAGAAATTTTCCGATCCCATTGTGAAAATGAACGACATAGTCACCCGGCTCTAGCGTATGAAATTCAGAAGGAGCCGTGTGATAGGTATTGCGCCATTTTTTGCGGGTCACTTTTTGCCGTTTTGAAAATTCGCTGTAAGGGAAAAAGCCAAGATTAGCTCCCGGGTAGATAAATCCCGAAGAGAGATAGGCTATATGAAATTGTGAAGAAGGGGGAAGAAAAGGCTGAACCTGTGATTTAAAATTCTTTTCCTCAGAGCGCGATGAGGTAAATAGATGGAGGGTAAACGTGGGAGGAAGCTCTTTTAAGCGTTCGAGAAGTTTGCGTTGATGCACTTCAAGAGAAGAGGCATCGATATCAAAAAAGTCGGTTAAAGTGACAAAAGGGTGATGCATGCGCGTTGTTGCAATGGTATGATCGAGCAGTTGGAAAGAGGCCGCATGTGTCGGTTCTTTACCACTGTAATAGTCGCGGCCGACTTTTGAATGGGAACGCTCTTTTTGTAGCTGCTCTAAAGGCTCTTTGGCGAGGAAAAGGGTTTTAGCCTCTTTGATCTGATCGAGAAACGTGCCGAGCTTTAAAAAATAGGGAGATTTTGCTCCCGGTAGTTCTTTAATATCAACGTAGCGGTCCTCGAGTTTGAGAAGGTCGTCGAGAACAATTAAAGTTGAATCTCCGAGATAATCGATCAGTTCGGCAGATTGATGTTGCGTTAGGGTATATTCATTGACAGGATAAAGGGCGATCTTTTGAGCAGTTCCCGTTGAGTTTTGCGATACGGGATCAAAGGCTTTAATTTGTTCGATCGTATCCCCAAAAAAATCAAGGCGATAGGGGTTAGGTGCAGAGATGGGGAAGATGTCGATGAGTCCTCCTCTAACGGCAAATTGGCCTTTATCTTCTACGAGCTTGTGGCGGCTATAGCCAAGACGTATGAGTTCTTCAGAGACCAACTCTATAGAAAGCTCATCGCCTTCTTGAATAAAGAGGGAGTGGGATTGCAAAAGGGTTTTAGATGGGATTTTCTGCAGAGCACCCTGCAGGGTAGTAATCACTAAATGCTGCTTGTCTTGCAGCAGATGGGTGAGCTGCGCCATCCTTTCGCCGACGATATCAAGGCTTGGAAGGATCTCATCGCCGGGAAGTGCCTCCCATGCCGGAAATTCAATACAGGTTTCATTAATACCGGTGAGATCTTCGATCAGTTTTGATTCGCGCTCTCCTCCGCTCACTACGAGGATATTGCACTTGAGCTGCCGTTTTAAAAAACTGAGGAGAAGTGCCTTAGGGCAATCCCACAGTCCCTCAAAAAGAAGAGAGGGGTGTGTTTTGATAGCATCTAGAGCGAGATTAAAAAAGGGTGTTTTATAAATGTCTTCTAACATAGGGCGTCATTATAGAACCGGCTTAACGGTTTTTAAAGTGGTCATGGATCGCTTCAATTGCAAGGGGAATGCCTTCCGGTTCTTGTCCTCCGGCTTGCGCCATATCAGGTTTGCCCCCTCCGGAGCCCTTTACATGGATTGCACCCTTTTTAATGATATCGCCTGCTTTTTCTCCTTGCTCTACGAGCCCTGCATTGAGCTTGAGGACAAGTTGGCAACGCCCTTCGCTTTCTGCAGCAAGAAAAATAGCACCGGCTTGGGTCTTTTCCATTAAAAGGGAGGCTATGGTTCCCAATTCTTTGGGATCGATCTCAACTTTCTCAAAGATATAGGGGGTATTATGAATCAAAGTGGTTTTTTCGCAAAGCATTGAGAGGAGAGAATGGATTTTTTCTTTCTTGAGTTGTTTGATTTCTGATTTAAGGAGGTCCATTTCTTCAAGAAGGGAGTTGAATTTGACTTCGAGTTTAGGAAGGGGCGTATCGAGTTGCTTAGCGAGGCGCTCCAAAATGGCTTCTTGCTCAAACATAAAGTCAATGGCAGGCGCCCCGACACAGGCTTCAATGCGGCGAATCCCCGCTCCGATGCTCGTCTCTTTTGTAATACAAAAAAGGCCGATGAGCCCAATGTGCTCGACATGGGTTCCTCCGCACAATTCTTTTCCCCCTCCATCGCCTATTTCGACAACACGTACCTGCGCACCGTATTTGTCCCCAAAAAATTGCTTAATCGAAGGGTCTTTTTGTGCATCGGCATAGTTGATTTCACGCGTTGTGACTAAAGCATCGGCATTGATTTTCTGATTGACAGCCATTTCAAGCGAGCGGATCTCGTCGGGAGTGAGCGCCTTGTGGTGAGTGAAATCAAAGCGGAGACGATTGGATTCAACAAGAGAGCCTGATTGACGAATGTGCTCACCGAGTTGATCGTAGAGAGCTTTATGGAGTAAGTGGGTTGCCGTGTGGTGAGCGGCAATCGCTTTGCGCCGCTTCTCATTCACCTGTGCAACGAGGGGTTCGCCGACGATAAAAGCCCCTTTGGTCACAACACCGCTATGGGAAATAACACCGGGGAAAGGAGAGGTGCAATGGCGCACTTCAAAACAGGCTTTATGATGCGATAAAAGCCCTTGATCTCCTACTTGGCCTCCTTTTTCAGCATAGAAAGGTGTCGTGTCGAGAATCATTTCTCCTTGTTGACCTTCTTCGAGTTTGTCAACGAATTGACCATCGCGTACAAGGCCAATGATGCTCGCTTCGCAATTTAAATCGCGATAACCAACAAATGTCGATGTCCCATGCTTTGCAGTGAACACTTCAAAGAGATTGTTTTCTGCTATTTGCTGATGGGAGACATGCGCCTTTTTCGAGAGCTCTTTTGCTTTATGCTCAAGCATCTCAAAGGCCTCAATATTGACTTCAAGTCCCGTATCTTTAGCGATGAGTAAAATCTCTTCTAAAGGGAAGCCGTAAGTGTCCTTGAGCTTAAAAGCCTCTTCGCCGGTAATTTGCTTTTCATTGCTTGAAGTGGCTTTATCGATAATCTGATTTAAAATATTACCGCCGCGCTTGAGTGTGCGCAAAAAACTTTCCTCTTCGGTCGTTAAAATTTCGGCAATGCGGCTTTCGGATTGCTTCAGCTCGGGGAAATCATCCCCCATTGTTGTGATTAAAGTGGGGACGAGATCAGCGAGAAAGGGGCGATCAAAGCCGAGCCGCTTGGCATAACGGGTTGCCCTGCGCAAAATTTTGCGCAATACATAGCCGCGATCTAAATTGGAGGGTTGCACGCCATCGGCAATGGCAAAAGAGAGGGCGCGGAGATGATCGGCTATGACATGAAAAGCCGGAGCTAAGGGGCTCCCCGGAGTATATTGTTCCCCCGATTGGTGCTCAATTTGCCGAATAAGAGCCTGTAGAATATCCGTCTCAAATACGCTATCAACACCCATTTTAAGCGCCATGATCCGCTCCAGACCGGCTCCGGTGTCGATCGATTGATTGGGGAGGGGGGCTTGATGGCCCGAGGCAGAGCGGTTAAATTGCATGAAGACGAGGTTCCAAAATTCGAGATAGCGCAAGTCGCCATCGGGATCTGCAGGACTTTTTGCCGATCCGTATTTTTCGCCGCGATCAAAATAGAGTTCCGAACAAGGCCCACAAGGCCCCACTTCACCCATCATCCAGAAATTATCTTTGGCGCCCATGCGCACAATGCGCTGCTCAGGCATATGAGCTTTCCAGAGCTCATACGCTTCATCATCGTCTTCAAAAATGGTGACCCAAATTTTTTCAATATCTAATTGAAAAACCTCTGTAGTCACGTCAAAAGCGAATTGAATAGCCTCTTTTTTAAAATAATCCCCAAAGGAAAAATTGCCGAGCATTTCAAAAAACGTCATGTGACGGCTCGTATGCCCCACATTGTCGAGGTCATTGTGCTTTCCGCCCACACGGATACATTTTTGAGAGGTGACGGCGCGCTTATAATCCATCTTGGTACGCCCAAGAAAAATGTCTTTAAATTGATTCATTCCCGCATTGGTGAAAAGGAGCGTCGGATCGTCATGAGGAAAAACGGGAGAAGAAGGGAGATGGAGATGACCCTTTTTTTCAAAATATTGAATAAATTGTCGGCGGATCTCTTTTGATGAATAGGGTGATGATTGCATAATCCCTGAAAGATAAAGGTTGGTCGTACTTATACCGCTCGTGACTTAAGAGTTGTTTTTTTGTCGCCGGGCATCCCCGCTTGGTCGATTTGACCTCGCCTCTGCCTATTGTCAATAGCGCAGCAGCTCGGGTCAAAAGGCCTTCAGCCTGATCGACCGGCGCTATAGCCGGCTTCTAAAAATTCCAACTCTTGAATCACTCCCGGTATACAAGGATTATTACAAAAGAGCCCCTTTTTCAGCAATTCCCATATAATACGCCTTCCATTTAAAAAGATCCCCTCCATAGATAGAGGGGATCTTTTTAAATATGCAAATAAATTCATAAAGAAACTCCAAAAAGAGGATATTGAAAATTAACTGGATCTTAATTTTTATAGATAAGAAAAATAGAAGTTTGTCAGCGGTTTTTTTTGAGGTTGATTTCTTCAGAAACAGTCTTTCATAAAGAATTTTCTTTTGCAAAATCTTTAAATTATCTAGGTTTATTTTATTTGCAATGGGGTTCAAATGAAGCATTGGCAGTTGTTGTTCGCTTTTTTGATGACTGGATTAAATCTTTTTGCTGATTATAGTAATGTGGCAACTGCAAACGATACCTCTACACTTCTTGCAAATCACATCTCCGTATTAACCGGACAAGTTGTTGATGTTCGACGGGATTTGCTTCTTCCATCAAAAGTTCCTATTTATTTTTATTCTACTCTGACTTCTTATCGTAGATGTATGGGCAATGGAGAATTACATGTCATGCCCTATTTATATGCACGAGTACAATCTGAGAACGATGGAGATGTTTTTAGTCTCTGGGATGAAAGAGGATCAAAGTATGATTTTTATGGAGAAGTGAGTCAAATAGGTGAAGATACGATATTTAACCTAACGCCCACCTACGGAATGACAAACACTACCAATGGCGAGCCAAGCGGAGAAGCTAATCCTTTAAATATTTCGGTCAAACACTTAGGCAAATGTGATGAGTTTAGTGTAACTTATGGCGATGGAAGAAAAGCTTATTATCAGCGCGTTGGTCGCTATACACGCACTTATAGATTACAAAGAGAGTATTTGCGCAATGGGTCAATGTTATCTTATACCTATCGGCCGGGCCCCGACTATCGATTATCCCGGATCGAATCCCATAGTGGCAATACCCAATACAAGTATGGCGAAGTAAATTTCAACTACCACCATGGCGTTGACAGGAAAGGCTTTATAAAAAAGATGGGCTTTGAAGTCGTCAACAGTTTGGGGAAGAAGTTTCAATTTGTATTTAATAATTATCGATTGGGATCCTTCCATGAAGGAATTCATTCTCCTTATCAAACGAGACAAGCCTATTATTATACGAAAGATAAGGAAATAGATATTTATTACTTGCCGGAAGGAATTGAATCTTTTAATGGGCGAGTGCTCATGTTTGATTATTATGGCAAAGGTGAAGGGAAATACGTATCTAATCGTGTCAGTGGCCTTAGAGCTCCTATTGGTCCTAATGGAGAACTTCAGACAGCCTATCAATTTAGGTATGATCATTTGCGAAGAGAAGGATTTTCGGATACTGCATCAGCCGGTGTCACCGAAGTCAGAGATGCATATGGTAGACTAGATCGTTATCATTATTCCAATCATTTTACCTTAGATAAAATTTTTCATTTTAAGAAAATCAATGGCACAGATGCCTTGTCATTTGAAGAACAATTTACTTGGATTGATCATAATCATTTGAAACAGCTCCGATCTAAAAACAATGGAGAGTTGAGTCATGTTTATGATTATGATCATCGAGGCAATGTGAAAATGCTTACGATGTATGGAAATTTCTCAGGGCATGTAAGTGACAGGGTTCAGTTTCATGAAAATGGTTATCCCGCATCAAAGATTGAACAACTCAAAATCATTAATCATTACGACCCCAAAGCAAATCGCTTAATTGAGCGTATTTATCCCAATGGAGAAAAAGAGACATTTTCTTATCTTAGAGATACGCACCTTGTTACCAGCCATCTACAATATGATTCTAAGGGTAAAATCATTAAACGCTTATTTCAAAAATATAGTGCCGAAGATATTGTAATTCTTAAGATTGAAGATGATGGGTCGGGATTAAATCAAGATGATCAATCGAATATTCACATCAGGAAAATCTGTCAAATTGAACCTACCCGGATACAAGCCGGGCTTGGATTGCCTCACATTATTTCTGAATATGCTGAAGACAAAACAGGAAAGAGGCTTTTTTTAGGTCGAAAAATTTTTACCTACTCACCGGAAGGATGGGTCTTAACAGAAGCAGTCTATGATTCAAAGGATCAGCACCAATATACTGTATTGAAAAAATATGATGATCATGGAAATGTGATCTATGAAACTGATCCTCAAGGGCATGAAATCAAGAGAAAATTCGACTTATATAACAATAATGTAAGGGAAGTATTTGTCCAAAAGAGAGTTGAGTTCATTCGAACATATGATCGAGCCAATCGCATGGTTGAAGAGGTTGAGCAAACAATACTTGGAGAGAGAAGCCGGAAATTTTCTTATGATCTTCGATCTCGTAAAACTCAAGAAATCGATCATTTAGGACGAGAGACTTTTTATGAGTATGATTCTTTTGATAACTTAACAAAAGTTATTCATCCTCCATTTACGACAGCCCAAAATCAAAAAAGACAAAAAATAGAACAAGTTATTTTTGATCCCTATAAACGCCCTAAATACATTGTGGATCCCTGGGGAAATCGCGATGAGATGAGGTATAATTCGTTGGGACAAGCCATTGAAGAACGGCGTAGTGACGGTGTTGTAAAACAGACTTTCTATAATTTAGATCAAACAGTTGAAAAAGAAGTCCTCTATGACAAATCGCATATTCTTTATAACTACGATGCATATAAGCACGTGATTCAAAAACGACATATTGATCAAAATGGAAATCTTATTGATCAAACTCTTTATAAATATGAAGGAGAACTACTCATAGAAGAAATCGATCAGCTAGGTATATCTACGCACTATGTTTATGATATTGCCGGAAGAATGATTGAAAAAAGAAGAGAAGGACAATGCACTTCATATGTCTACGATTCAAACGGAAGGGTTTATCAAGAAATTTCACGGTTTCCCGATGGGATTTTGCTCACATATATGAAATGGTATGATCATCTAGGGCGCATCATTGAAGAGAAAAAAACATGTGGTGATCAAGTCAGAGAACATGATCAATTTAAATATGATGGTTTTGGAAATATTGCAGAGAAAATCACTTTTACAAATGCCGGTTCATTTCGGGAGCAATTCGAGTATGATGCTCGTAATCGATTGATCAAAAAAATTGATCCCAATGGAGAGAAAATAAGGATTCGTTATGATGTTATCCATCATAGTCCAACAAGTCAATGGGAGAGAACAATTACAATTTCTGCTAATGGGAATAAAACTATCGAGTCATTTAATGAAGTTGGTTTGCTTTCAAAATTAGAAAAATTTGATAGCACAGGACAGCCTGTACTCTATGAAGAGTTCGACTATGATGAAGGCTATCGAAAAATCAAACAGAGATCACGAATTATTTGCAGTGGAAAGGTTTTAGATCAAATAGAAACCTCTTGGAAATACGATCGCTTTGGGAATTTGATCTGCTTAGAAGAAGGGCAAAATGGCCGAATAACTCGTAAAGAATATACCTTTGATCATCTGATCAAAAAAATAACAAAAATGAACGGAGTCGAGCTGAACTATTCATATAATTCTTCTAGGCAATTAGAGAGACTCACTTCATCGAAAGGGGATATAGATTATCATTATGCCTATGATCCGAAGGGTAGAGTCATTAAAATTCTCGATCGAATCCAAAACACTGAACATCATATTTCATATGATCATATGGATCATGTAATTGAAGAACATCTTCCCAATGGTTTGACAGTCCGGTCTAAATTTGATGAAGTGGGAAGGCGAAAAAGATTGATACTTCCCGATCAGTCTTATATTGACTACACATACCGAGGCTTTGAACTTCATTCAATCTTACGCAACGGCAAGAGGCATTCATATGAAACATTTGATGTCTCAGGCATTGTATTGAAAGAAAAGCCGATGCTAGGTGAGGGAAGCATTGAATATAAATTAGATGATGCGGGTCGTAAAAACCATTTAGTCTATTCATGCTTTGAGGATCATATTACTCATTTTAATCGAGAAGGGCTTATTTCTAATGAAACTTATGCTTTCCCGAATGCTAAATATGAAATGAGTTATAAGTACGATGCCTTAAACCAACTTATTTCTGAAAAAGGGGCTTATCCAAAACAATATCGATTTGATTCTCATCATCTTTTGAGAATGAAAGACGGGATTGCAACACGCATTGGTCAAAACCACCAGCTAAAACATCTTGATCCATTGCAATTCGATTATGATCTTAACGGTAATCGCGCTCTTCAGTGTTGCCTAAGTCAACAGATTGCGTATGAATATGATTCTTTAGATCGTCTTGTCAAAGTTTCAATGGATGGAATGACTACCCAATATAAATATGATGCAATGCATCGTTGTTTTGAAAAAAGAGTGGACTATCATGATACATCCCTCATTCAGCAATTTATCTATGATGGCCAAAATGAAATTGGTTTAATCGAGCATGGAAAAATCAAAGAGCTTCGCATTTTAGGCTTAACTCCTTTTGGAGAAATCGGTGCTTCAGTTTTATTTGAGATACATGGTAATACCTATCTTCCAATTCATGATTTATCCGGTAATATTGCATTGCTCATTGATGAAAATAATCAACCTATAGAGAGCTATCTATATTCAGCATTTGGGGAAGTATCTATTTTTGATGTAGATGGAAATGAGCTCAAAGAGTCTTCTTTAAGCCCTTGGCTTTTTCAGTCCAAACGAAGAGAAGAATCGACTCAGCTCACAAATTTTGGCAGAAGATTTTATGATCCAATTTTATGTAGCTTTATTAATCCGGATCCCAAAGGATTAGATCAAATTCCAAATCCCTATGCATTTATGCATAATAATCCCCGCTCAGGACATGATGTATGGGGGTTAGACCCCGAAGATGTCGATCCTCGAAAAAAAGAGATGACCAAAGAACAAAAAAAGATAGAAATTCAACGCGAGTTTCAAGAAGAGCACGGGTATTCACCACGGGGATTTGACTCAAGAAATAACTCAAAAGCCCTTCATATTTCAAAGGGTGTATCTCACGGTATCATAGATTTTGGAATTCAAACCATTCATGGCTTTGAATCAATGGTCGGAGGACTCGGTGCTGAATCCATGTCCTACGATGGAATAGGCAGACTATCTATGATTGAGATGCTGTCCGATAAACAAACGTCCCGCGAAGCCCAATTAGAACACTGGTTAACTCTCAAACTCAACATCGATGCTGAGAATGCTTCTTATAAATCAGCAAGACTCTGGACTGACCGCAGCCTCACAACGGCATCTCTACTCGCAGGAGCATCCGGCCTCATCAGATCCGCCCCCCAAGCTCCCCATGCCATAGCTAGTTTTATGAAGATGTCATCTCGAATATTATCAACAAGATTATTGCACTATACTGCAAGAGGAACCTCTGTTAAAATTCCAAAAAATATAACCAAATTAGAAAAACAAATTTCGAATTGGTTGGGAAATAACACTCAGCTTATTAAAAATAAAGCAGGGGATTCTATTTTTCTTTCTAGTGATGGAATGAAAAAAATTCGTTTTGATTTCAAACGACCTTATCCTCATGAAAGTCCTCATATGCATTTTGAGTGTTTTGTAGATGGTGAATGGAAAGAAATTAATCGAGTATATCCAATCGATGTTCCACATAAATAGGAGATATTAATTTGAGAATTTTAGATGATGAATCTGATAGAAAATTGGATACAATTAGTGTTTTTTTAACCAAAGAAGAAGCTATTCAATTACGAAGCTATTTAAGTCAATTAATAGATAAACCGAAATTACAACATGCACATTTGTCTAGTGACAATTATCAAAAGGAAATTACTGTTTGTATATATGATGAAAAAGATTTAGAAGGGTTTCATCCGAGATCGATAAAGTTAATCGAAAAAGATGAATAGCAGTAGCTTAATATGGCGGTATTGAGTAAATATACCGAAATAAATTGAAGAGTTGGAAATTTCAGTGATGCTGAGAATGCTTCTTATAAATCAGCAAGACTCTGGACTGACCGCAGCCTCACAACGGCATCTCTACTCGCAGGAGCATCCGGCCTCATCAGATCCGCCCCCAAGCTCCCCATGCCATAGCAGGCTTATCAAGAATTTTCCGAACACAAAAACAATTAAATAGCTTTCATCAAGTAGCTCAAGTTAAAAATGTGTCATTAAATTTAAGTCCAAAAAACTTTTTTGGAAATAAAACTTATCAAGAAATAGAATGTTTATTAATACAAAAATTCGGCTTGCCAAAAAAAGGTGCGCCAGGTGGGAAGTCATTTTTTAATCCCCGTTCAAAAAGGACATTCCATCTTCATCAACAAGAAGGACATATGGAAGGCTTATCTCATGTATACCGGTCATCAATGAAGAGTTGGAAATTTCAGTTTCAAAAAATTCTTGATTCATCAAAAATGTTCTCATGAATTTCTTATCGCACGATCAACGTACCAAACTAATCTCTCAGCACAAGCTGGAGAGGGATAAGCGGATTTGTGACCGCATCAAAGCTGTTTTGCTCTATGACAGGGGATGGTCTGTGTCCTTGCGGTGAGAGTGCGTGAATTTAATTTTGCAATGTGTCCTTGCGGTGAGAGTGCGTGAATTTAATTTTGCAATTACGTAGACTTGTCCTCTTTAAATCTAGGTTTATCTATGGATATTGCTGATAAAATTCGAAAAATTGAGGCCCTCATTGCAGGAACTAAAAGTGATGG
>JAIPIG010000024.1 GCA_021734805.1 Simkaniaceae bacterium | reverse complement strand
GAATTGGGTTTTATCTTCGCCGGCATCTTCGACTTTTCACCCTTAATTTTTTGACCTATCTTCAATAGGATCAAAAAATTAAGCCGGCTAAAGCCTGATAAAAATTCGAAGCGCCATCTTTGCTAAAATCCCAACTCTTCAACTCATTTCGGTATATTTTCGAAATTAAAATAAGCCTATTACAATGATCTATACTAAGTTTTTTTTCCTTTTTCTATTGCTCAGTGCAATATCAACATGTAGAGCTTCTACTTTAATGAATGAACTGACGCTTGAAGAAAAAATCGGTCAACTTTTACTTGTTCACTTTAATGGAGAAAAAGCGAATGACGACGCCAAAATGCTCATTCAAGATGTCAAAGTTGGCGGCATCATTTATTACAATTGGGCAAATGGCCTTCACTCTCCTGATCAAGTTTTTCAACTCACTCACGACCTACAAGCCTTAAACTCCCAAACCGAATGCCTTATTCCGCTTTTTATCGCTGTAGATCAAGAAGGAGGTCTTGTCGCGCGTTTGACTCAAGGATTCACCCTCTTTCCCGGCAATAGGGCGCTCGGAATGACGAATGAGCCTCAACTTGCAGAAGAGGCTGCGTATGCAATGGGACAAGAACTAAAAGCCGTGGGCATTAATTTTAATCTGGCTCCTGTTGTAGATGTGAACAGCAATCCACGCAATCCGGTTATTGGGATTCGCTCTTTTGGCGACTCTGCAGATCTGGTCACCTCTTTTGCTCAAAAAGCGCTACTCGGATATAAAAAAGCGGAGATTTTTACTTCTCTTAAGCATTTCCCGGGCCATGGAGATGTAGATATCGACTCTCATGAAGCCCTTCCCGTCATCTATAAAACCAAAGAACAATTACAACAGATTGAATTCATTCCTTTTGCTGAACTTGCCAATGATGCCGATACCGTAATGACCGCCCATATCCTTATTCCGTCAATTGATCCCACATATTGTGCGACTCTATCTCAACCGATTCTCGATATTTTAAGAAAAGAAATGGGATTTAAAGGGGTCATCATTTCCGATTCACTTGTGATGCAGGGGCTTTTAAATCAATGTCATTCTATTGATGATGCAGCCATTCAAGCCTTCAATGCCGGCTGTGACATTTTACTTCTGGGAGGTAAAAATCTCATAGGAAACCAACCCAACTATGAACTCCTCCCTGAAGATATACGGCGTATCCATCAGCATTTAGTCAATGCCGTTAAAACAGGCCTTATCTCTGAAAAAAAACTCGATGAATCCGTTCAACGCATCCTTAATCTAAAAAGTAAATTGAAGCCATCCACACAAAACACTTCTTTGGCAGACAGAAAAAAACATCACGCCTCTCTCGCAAATAAAATTGCAACACTGGCCATACGCAAAAAAATCAATTAGAGGAATAACCCAAAGAGGAGCCACCCCCCGTGAGAAAATATATTCTACCTGCGATCTCAAACTCTACTCTTCAGTTAAAACCCTGCCTTATTGTTGATCAAAGTCCGGTAGATCACACACTGCTTTCTCACAATTATAAAAAAATGCTGTCTATTCGAGAGGAAATCGATGTCAATCCTAAGGCGGCAGAGCAAAAACTGGAAAGGGATTTGATAGACTGCATCAATCACCCCAAAATTTTTAGTCTCCGCATTTTATGTGCCATCCGCCGTCGCCAAGTCAAAAAAGCTAATCGGCTGATTGTTGAGAATTATAAAACGAACCCCGATTCGATCAATGCCCTAATCAACTATGCCGATTTATTACTGAGAAAAAAGAAACTTAAAGAATTTAAAGACCTTTTCCAAAATCGTTTTGATTTAGTCGATCTCTTTCCCTCAACAGGGGCTTTTTATTTTGAAGATGCAAGAGCTTTTTATACCCTAATGGCTTTTTATCACTTAACGATCAATGATCGAGAATCAGCGCAACTTTACTATTCCAATGCTTATAAAATAGATCCGCACCATCCTAATCTTTTTCTTATCGAGAAAAAACTGATTAAAAACCGCTCTTTACTATCACAGCATATTGGGCCTTTCGTTCAACGCGCTGTGACTTCTTTAGGGAGTTGGAAAAAAACATCTTCTAAGACATAAGTGACTTCCTGCATCTGATCAACACCAAGATCTTTAAGCCGATCAATGACACTTTGAACAATATGCTCCGGGGTGGATGCCCCTGCCGTGAGTCCTATGGTTTTCACATTTTCTAACCAATCCACTTGAATATCCGATGCATCATTGATGAGATACGCCGATGTTTGTCGGTTGAATGCCACTTCCCTAAGGCGATTAGAATTAGAACTCGTTGGATCTCCTACAACAAGCACGAGATCAGCCTCATCTGTGATTTGACGCAGAGCAAGCTGTCGATTTGTAGTCGCATAACAAATGGATGAGCTTGGGAGAGTTTCAATATGGGGATAGCGTTGATGTAGAGCCTCTGTCACCTCTTTTACATCATCGATACTAAGTGTCGTTTGAGTCACATAGAAGAGCTTTTGCTCAGGTGTAAATCGAAGCGCATCAACGTCTGCCACCGACTCAACAATCGTGGTCTGATCAGGGGCTTCCCCTGCCGTTCCAATGATTTCAACATGATTGCGGTGACCAATTAAAATAATGTGATACCCTTTTGCAGCGTAGCGCTTGGCAGCAGAATGTACCCGCGTGACGAGACCACATGTCGCATCAATTTCAATGAGTTGGCGCTGTTTAGCGATCTGCCTGATTTCAGGAGAAACGCCATGGGCAGAATAAATAAGGCGCTCACCAACAGGAACTTCATTTAAGTCCTCGATGAAAATAGCCCCCTTCTCCTCCAACTCTCTGACAACATGGCGATTGTGCACAATTTGATGTTTGACATAGATAGGCGCTCCCCATAATTCTAGGGCGCGCGCTACCGTATCAATAGCCCGAACAACACCGGCACAAAAGCCTCTTGGATTTGCAAGTAATAATTTCAAAACATCTCCTAAAACTGTCCCTTTGATAAAGAGGAATGGATTAAAAGATATTGTACCTTTTTAGCAAATTTTTGTAATTATGCATCTTGAACGACATCGGATGCACATCTAAACCCATAAGTGCTGTTAATTGCCCCCGGATTGTTGCGATTCCGATGAGAACATCTCAAATCTTCAATAAGGCTTTTCCAGCATCCACCTCTAAGAACGCGATAGACACCTTGAACGGGCCCTTGAGGATTATCGGGTTCAATAAGCGATGTTTCATAGTAAGCATAATCGTACCAATCTTGGCACCATTCATAGACATTCCCTGCAATATCATAAAGATTAATGTCATTAGGCGGGAAGCTCTTAACGGTCGTTGTGTCGGAACCGAAGAAATTAGCTTGATCTCGCTCAATGGTTGGGCCTGTCGGATACAAAATATCGCTACGCATTCCGCGAGCCGCTATTTCCCATTCGGCTTCAGTTGGCAAGCGCTTTCCAATCCATTTTGCATAGGCAACTGCACCATACCAAGTGACGCCGACCACCGGATGTCTGGCATATCCCGATTCGATAATCAAACGACCGGCGCTCCGTTTAATGCGCGATTCGCGCAGACGAATGATATCATTGTTATTGACATCTTTTTCACCCCCCATCACCTCTAAAAAGCGGACAAACTGTTCATTTGTCACCGGATGGATATCAATGGCATAACTGTTTAAAAAGATTTTATGGTACGGCCTTTCATCACGTGCGCCCTCATTGCTTCCGCGATAAAATTCACCCCCCGGAATAACTATCATATCAGTTAAAATTGGATTGCGCTCAACAGCTATTTTTTCTTGCGGTCTATATGTTGAAATCGTCGTATCTTTATGAAAAATGACAGAAGGATCTTCCTCATAAGAAGGCTTTTTAATTTCTTGGGGATTGATTTTGGGCTTTAATAGACCATTTTCGAGATCCTCTTCTTCGTCCAAAAGGGCTGTTGCCGAAGCTGCGACTTGGGTATAACGCACTGTTTCCACTTGTGATTTAAGGGAAATATTTGACTCAATCGGATTTTTTTGCGGAGCAATCGGACGTGCTTTAAAGGCCCTTTCTTCAGAAATTTCTGCAACAATATCTTTAATTGACGTATTGACGGGCTTCATCACTTGCGGGCGTTTCACATCTTTCTCTTCCGGAGGGAGATGAGGTTCTTTCATCTGTTTCATCTGTTGCGTGATAGGAACACTTTGAGACATCTTCCACTCGTCAACAACGGGAGTATGAGCTCCCGCTTTAAATTCCCTCATCGATTCCATTAACTTTGTTAATGAATCGGGACGCTTAGACGGATCGAGATATAAACAATGAAAAATTAAAGCATCCCAATCATATTTGTAGGGGAGAATGGAAGAAGGGAGTACAAAAAAGCCTTCGGGAAATTCTCGAACGAGCAAGAAATAAGTGAGCACACCAAAAGCATAAATATCGGCCTTAATCCCACTGATCTTATGCTGACCGGCTTTTTTTTGTTCCGGGGCTAAAAACGGATATGAAGTAGAAAAGACGTTATATAATTTATCGAGCTTATTCTGATCCGTATCGGCTGCAAAAAATCCTTCACCTGATAGTTGAAGAGCCAGAGCCTCAGTCATCATATGATAGGTATGGGCAAGCAGTAATCCTTCGCCAATGATATGTGCAACACCTGCATCTTGAATGAAGACTTGAAGTGCCTTTCCCTCTTCTCTTCCAATTAAAATGTTGTGCAAATTGAGATAGCGGTGAGCAATCCCTTTGCCATTGAGTCCGTTTTGATGTAAATGATCAAGACCTTTCGCAATTTGATAAAGAATCGAAAAGGCTTTTTCTTCTTCTAATGTTTGAGGATGTATGCTTAAAAAGCGGGCGAGATCCGTGTATTCTCCATAGGCATCTAAAATGAGATCCGATACGATATAATATTTCCCGTCAGCAAATGAAACATTATGAAGGCGAGCAACATTTTCATGCTCAACGTGACTGAGTGCTGCTACCTCTTTTTGAAATCTTTCAATAAATTGAGGCTGTTTTGCGAATTCTTCCGGCAAAATACGTACGGCATAATAGCGCTTTAAAAAGCGATGCTGCGCATGATAAACGACTCCCAAAGGCCCTTTGTCGATCTGTTTTACGAGTTCATAATCCCCGATAAATTGCCCTTCCGTCATATAACACCTCTATTAAATTCAATTTAAATTTCCGATTCTATGATGAGCCGTTTTAAAACACCAGAATTTCATCTACCGAGTTTACAACCAACCAAGCCATTTCGCAAATTGCCAAATGATAGTTAACCCAATAACAGCTCCACCGGCCCAAATGAAATTAGAAAACCACTTCACACCACCACCAACGCTACCCCTCACTTCTAAAGTTCCAATCCCATATAAAAATTCGTGCTTGAGTTTAGAAGGGGCAAAAATTTCAGGATACTCTTGAGCGAGTGATTGCATATTAATACCCAAAAAAGAGGCGTAGTGTCGGATAAATCCATGCATATAGACATTCGACAAAAACTTGTCACTTATTCCCTTTTCAATAGCTTCTAAATAAGAGGTTCGAATGGAAGTGGAGCTCTCCACCTCTTTAAGAGAAAAATGCATTTCTTCTCTTTTCTTTTTTAGGAGCTCTCCAATTTTTTTTACATCTGTTGTCATCTGCACTGTATCCCTTTGATATCTGTAAGAATATTCAGAATATCCCCCCCTTCAATAACTTCCAAGATAAAAAAAAATTGCTCGCTTTTGTATCCGAGCAACAGTATGATATGTCCTTACACCGATGCAAGCATTGAATAGAATTATGGCCGATTGTTTTGTTACTCAAATGGATCTCTCTTTAAAGGATAAACTGAAGTCCGACCTTCTCTCCCAAGGTTTTGAATTCTTTGAACCTCCTTACACCATTTTTTCAGCAAAGCGCAATGGTATCGTTGTCTGCCTTTATAAATCGGGGAAATTGACCGTTCAAGGAAAGAATAAGAACGAATTTATATCCTACTATCTTGAGCCCGAAATCCTTAAAGACTTCTCATACAACTATCCTGAAGTTCACATCGACTTTACACCCCGTATTGGGATTGATGAAGCGGGAAAGGGCGACTTTTTCGGCCCCTTATCGATTGCAGGCCTTTATGCCTCTGAAAAGTGCATTAAAACACTGATGACTCTGGGAGTAAAAGATAGTAAGTCGATGTCGGATAACGCCATCTGCAAAGTCGCTAAGGAAATTCAAAAGCAATGCGACTACTCCTGCGTCACCATCTTTCCTGAAAAATACAATGAACTCTACGCCACATTCAAAAATCTCAATGCCCTGCTTGCTTGGGGGCATGCTACGGCCATTGACAATCTCGTTAAAAAAACGGGATGCACTTATGTTAAAATCGATCAATTTGCCGGTGAGCATTATGTTGAAAAAGCTGTTGAGAAAAAACACTTAGAAATCTCTTTACATCAACAACACCGAGGAGAAAGTGATATTGTTGTGGCGGGTGCCTCAATTCTGGCAAGATATGCTTTTTTAGAAGGTCTTAAAAAACTGAGTGAAGAATACCGATTTGAGCTCCCAAAAGGAGCCTCGGCAAAGGTGATTGAACTCGGAAGGGCCTTTGTGCGCAAATTTGGCAATGAAGCTCTTGCCCGCGTCTCCAAAACACACTTCAAAACTACCCAATCTGTCTTATCCTGAGTTGTACTTTTGGACCACCCCATGGCAAGAGAACTCATCCCCTTCATATGAAACCAAAATATTCATAAATCTTGAATCTCATCACCTGCTATTACAATTGCAGCCGGTGTCATGTGCCCAAAACGAGGCAACCCTTTAAAAATCTTATTCTCAGTTACACCTTCATTCATTAAGGCATACCCAAGACTAGCTTTATCTATAATTGGACCATCTGTCATAAAGTCTTCTTTATCTTCAGGACTCCAACTTTCCTTAGTGCACTGAACGATAATTTCTTTAATTCCCTTTTTTGATAACAACTTTGACGCCTCAACTAAATCCATTTCACAGCCGGCCCACTTTATTATATTCTTAACAGTCTCTTGAGGAAGTAATTTGGCGGTGTGCTGAGCACCTATATGACTTGCTCGATCAAATGTCATTTGACGCACAACTAAATACTTTATATCGTCCTTAAACTCATGCTGCAGGATGGCTTGCCCAACAGCAGCCCCTCCTAAAGAACGACCTGCAATGATAATTTTTTTTGCTTTGATTGCTGATTCTAAAAATGTAATACCTACTTCTTGCGCTTCTCCCATTGTCTTTGGTGTGGCCATACCTTCACTTTTACCAACATAAGGTCCATTAATTAAAAGAAGGTTACATTTCATTTCCACATACATTTCAGCAAAGTCTAGCGCAGAATGTTCAATCGGTTCTGCATTACCTGTAGCTTGTAAAGCCCACTTCCCATTGTTAATTGTGCTTTTATGACCTATTAGTAACCCACTATATCTAATGCCATTTTTTTGTAGACAAACTTCACGCACTATATAATCTGTTTCACTTAAGCGATTTATCACCTCAATTCTACGTTGATTCAATCTATAAGTACTAAAAGCCGGAATGAACCTAAATAATGAATTTTGAGCAGGATAAAGAGGAAACATAATGGTTCTTTGAACAATATAGCGAACTGCCTTATAGGAAACTATCAGCATAGCTAGTGCTTTTAATCCAAGCATCATACTCTTATTGGCTATCCCTTCAAGTGAGATCTTCGACATTAACGATTGGATTGGTAGATCTTTAGTAAGAACATTGGGAATATAACTGCCTATTTTTTGAATCCTTTGAGATACAAGGGGATACAAGACATAAGAAAATAGCGCTATTTCAAAAATAGTTTTTGCAATCTCGGTGATTTCTTCTACCCAATTTTTATCATTGACGATGATATCCGGCTCAGTCCAAAAAAGAGACCTGTGACAATCATCCGGTGATGAAGTAAACTCCTTCCAATCAGTAGCTTCCGCACTTGATGAAAAGAACTTTGAATACACAGAAGATGGTTGAATATGCATAGCCCCCCTAATTTGGGAAAAGTATACCCTATAAACTCCATTATTGTATACCGAAATGAGTTGCAAACCGGGGTTTCCGGCAAGCTCTAAATTGCTGAAAGAAAGAGTGTTGTGCAACACTTACACTGAGTATCAAAGATTTCCCTAAGAGAATCATTCTCGTAAAGAAATCTGACCAAAGCATTCTATGCTAAAGGTTAGTCCATCGGGTCTGTATAACTTCCACTGGTCACCACTTTGTACTTTGGAAAATGTTTCAATTTTAATATCATTTTCAAATGTTAATTGAAGATCCAAAGATTGAAGATTAACAGAACTGTTTATCAGCTTTTTATCAACAAGAAAAGGAATATGCTTTCTGATTTTTGTTTGTTTATCGCCGGAACCAACTAAGTAATGAGCCCCCCGGGTAATCCTCCAGGAACACATATATAGCCATAAAATCCAAGGAGCACGAGTTTCTATGCTTTGATCGGAATATTGGATGTCTATTTTTTCGCCAAAATCAATCATTAAAAAACTTCCATGCCCATTAACAATAGAAGAAACTAACAACCCATTAAATTGTGAGTTGAGAGTTTTTATTAATTCATTTAGATGTTTTTTTTTCATTTAAATTTCCAATACCCTTCTTCTACTATTTCATGATAACCATAATCCTTTTTAGAGATATCGTTGTGCAATCTGCGTACATCCTTTTCGGATAGTTTCCTACCAAGCTTTCTTTCAATTTCTTTACAAGCATCTTTAAACTGATCATTTTGTCTTTCATGGTCTCCCGGGGTCCCATCATGCTGCCTACCTTCTTTCTTCTTATCCATGTGGTTTTTAATATGCTTCCCCGCCTGATAAGCTGCGATTCCGGCTGTCGCACCCCAAACAAGAGGGGCTAAGCCCGGAACTGCTAGAGAAGCACCTCTTGCTCCCCAAACAAGAATAGGAACAGTAAGTGCAAAATCGCCACGAATATCCATATATTTAATCGGATTGTTGTGCACAAATAGATAGGGATTTGCCGAATCTATTTCTCCTAGAGGATCTGGTGTCGTCCATCTTCTAATGGAAGGGTCATAATAACGATCACCGTAGTAGATTAGCTGAGTTTCCGAATCGTAATGTTGTGTGCTATAAACCCAAGGAATAATAGGTTTGAGATCCCGGATATTTTGGCCATAACAGTGAAGGCTACTATAATCAATCACCTCTTGGGTTGCTATATTGACGAGTTTGCGAATATGACAAGCATAGTCATAAACGGGAGCATAGATAGCATTTGACTTTTCAACGCTAATAGATTTGTATACTCCTTTAATGGGAGAAAGACCTAAAACTCTGAGAACAACTAGATGTTGCTTGCTATCTAGAACAGCGACTTCGGTATCATTTTGATAGAGATAGGCATATGTTTTTGTCTTTCCTTCAGAAGAAATCGTTTTAAATAAGCGACGATTAAAAATGTCATAAGTGTATTTAGCCTCAAAATTTTCTGTTTTGGCTGAAATGAGCCGACCTAGAGCATCATATTTAAAAAAATAGGTCTTTTCAGGTGTTTTTTTGACGATGAGGTTGCCATTAAGATCATATTCGCATTCAACATCTCGATAAGTAGAAAGTTCATTGAGCACATTGACAGTTCCACTTATGGGATTTCCGAGAGAATCATACTTATCATCTAGAATGAGATGGCCAAGTTTATCGTACGAATAATCAAGTCTTTTTCCATTCTCCTTAATAGAAGCAATCCCATTTTGATCATCTAATATTAATTCATATGCATTATAGAGATTTTGCTGAGTTATGAGCTTGTTTGTGGGATCTACTGCATAAGACACCTCTCCAAGGCCTGCGATTATTTTTTCTTGAACTAGATAATTTGAAGTTTTGTTCCACTCATAGTGATGCGTATAAGCAAGGGCTCCATTAGCGGACAATCGACTTACACTGGCTAGCTTGGCATTGTCATATTTATATTGAACAGAACCAAAATTCGCTAAGGCTAGAGCTTCGATTTGGCCGTTATCATTGTAAGAATAGGCAAAAGTATGTCCTGTAGGGAAAGTTTCTTTTGCAAGTAAATGGCTGAGGGTAAACTCCCTTTTTATAGAATATCCCATATTTCGATCGATGCATTTCAGCAAATGGCCATCTTCACTATAAACTATTGCATAATCAACAGTTTTATCTGATGACTTTAAGAGGATGAGATTCCCATCTACATCATACTCGCGAAATACCAACACACCACTTGGAAGGCAGACTTTAACGAGACGATCATTTTCATCGTAGTCAAAAGTTGTGACTCTTTCACAATTTGTTCCCAAAGCTCGAATCGTTTGTTTCAGCTTACCTGAATCAGTATAAACATAGCGCACGACCTGAATAACGGGATCACTCGCAGCAGAAAAGACATGACTTTTCACATCAGCCCGCTTCTCATTATCATTATATGTGATCTCTGTGGATTGCAGCACTATACCATTTAAGTCTTTGCTTTCATTTTTTTGGATCCTTCCTTTAGAGTCTGTGGTTATAGACTTCATGTCATAGGGGCAAGTCTCCCTATCTACTGCAAACAAATTGAGAGCTATGCTTATGCTAAGTAAAAAAGAAAGCAGCTTCATAAAATCACTCTTAAAAAATCAAATAGGGCCATCCTAAAGAAACGTTTATTTTGCAACAAGGCTAAATGCTAAAGGAGGCCACTATGTTAAGGCCAAGTTCATTGGGAAAAACTCGAGTGGGAAGGGAAATTCGATCAATAAAAAAAGAGCTAACACATAGTGTGTTAGCTCTTTTTTAGCTTTGATCTTCTTTTTTATGTTATTTGATAAACTCAAACGAATTAATGAAGTGCTTAAAATCATCTTCTTGATAATTTTGCATCTCACATTCCATTGCGAGCAGATATAGCTGATTATTAGCCATGATTGCACGCCCCATAAAATAGACATCTTTTGTGCGAATAAAGAAATCCAACCCTTTATGACCTTGTACATTAACGAGATCTGCAAAAATCAAACGATTATGCGGATTTTGAGTGAGGATTCCATTCAGAAAACTCTCTAAACTCAATTGACTGTAAGATTGATCGACCATCGTTGGATACTCGGCAATCAACACCATATAAACAGCTTTTTGATCCAAGCCGGCAACATAGACCTCATATTTGAGTTCTGAGTTATCTTCCGGCAGCATCATTGTTTGCTGCATATGCTCGGGCTCATCCGGAAAGAAAATATGGCACTTCCCACTAGTAGAGTGCATTTTAGTCCATTGAGTATAACTCTTCTTTACAACTTGAACCGCCTCTATATCAGAAGCTTGTGTGCGGCCTGGCGCAAGTGCAAAGAGGGCTATAATCCCAATCCCAAAGATTTTATTTAAAATTTTAGACATACTCCCCTCTATCCTTTTTTATAATAACTCTAAAAAGGCAACTGCAGCCGGTTTGGCCACGTAAACAACGAGATACATAATAAGTAAGGTAATTAATACCCAAATACATATAACAAGAATAAAATTCCCTAAAGCTCTCCAGCCGGAAAATCCTTGAACTTCAGCAACTCCCAAAATCAAAATAACGGTAGACCAAATTGCTATAATAACTTGGATAATAAACATCACATCTGCAAGGCCGAATCCGGGTTCAACTTGCCCCCGGTCTGCCATAAACAATCGCGATCCCAATGCAATAATCAATACAATCCAAGTTCCAATCGTCACAATGGATGGAACGTTAGCCCAAGAAACAGCAGCTCTCACTTCAATATATCTGGCTTTTCCTCTAAATAGCTTTCCGGTCCAAAAGAAAAACAGCGATGAAATCGACATCAAAATATAGCCAACCGGAATAGCCAAAATAATACTGGCTAAAACTATGGCTGATGTTCCATAAAAGTGCCCAAGAGATAGGGTCTGACACATTGATAACACCCATAAAAATCCATAGATGAAACTCAACGTAATAAATCGATATCTTGGATCATACTGCTTAATTGCCCTTAAAGTCTCCCTCGGAGCAACCCAGATTTTCAACCAAGGATTTAATTTTAACATCCCTAATCCCCCCTAGAATTTGACCCATATAACCGCTATGATTTATCAGGAGTCCTCCCGATTCTGCGGATAAATGGGCAAATTTCCTACCTTTGCCTATAATTGCAATTTATTATTTAAAAATTAATATTACAATCAAAAGAATGCTTTTTAATTAAAAATTAATAAATAAATTTAATTAAAAAGGGATTTTATAATCATAAACAACAGAAGAATAAAAACAGGTGTTTTAACCGGTTTAAAATGAAAGAGTTTATATAAAATATTCAATACCGACAAAAGAAGGAATGAAGGATAGGCTATTGTCAATAAAGGGGCTAAAGCCTTAACAATTCCTGAAAATTCCAACATGGAAACAAGCGCTGATAGCGCGATGACAATGATAAGATTCCAGAGGTATTTAACTTTGTTCTTAAAGATATAACGCTGAAGAAACTCTGCACTGACAACCGATAGAGCAATTGCGGTTGTCAAACAGGAAAGGGCCACAGCTAAACAAACCACAAAACCCGCATAGGGCCCCAAAACATGCTTGCCTATAGCCCCCAAAAGATGATCGGACTCAACCCCCTGAAGCTCACTACTATAGAGTGATGCAACAATAGCAAAACAAATATAAATCACCCCTAAAAGAACCCCTCCTATACTGGATGCTTTGAGGAGATGAAAAACAAGGCCTTTATGGGAAATATGCTCTTCCTTTGATTCTTTCAACCTTTCGCACACAATAGAAGCAAAAAAGAAAGAAGCGAGCAGATCCATTGTAAAATACCCCTCCTTCAGTCCATAAAAGAACGAGGGCAAAGCCGTCATTGTCACTTTTTGATCCCAAGACCCCTGCAGAAACCCTTTAACCACAATAACTAGAAGAAAAACAATTAAAATAGGGGTTAAAACATATCCTAAGATGTCTAGGATTCGATTCTTCTTTAGACAAAAGAAAAATATGACGACTGCAGCAATAACACTAAACCAAATCAAATGAAGGGTTGTAAAGTAGACATGCAATGTCGAGTAAGTCAGCGCAATGCACCGGGGAATACCCCCAAAAGGACCAATCAGAGCTAGAACAAGAATCGTGGCAAAAGCCCCGGGCACTTTCCCCAAACGGTTAAAAAAAGTGATATAGTTGCCATCAAACAGAGTCGTTGCAATCAAACCTGAAAACGGGACTAAAACAGCCGTAATAAACAGTCCAATAAGGGCGAAACCAACAGACCCCCTTGCAGTAAACCCGATAATGAGAGGAAAAATGACATTACCCGCTCCGAAAAACATTGAAAACATCGCAAGGCCATTTGATACCCAGCGACTTTTAAGAGCAGTCATGCTTTATTCTCCTCATTCTGCATTTAACTTGATTTTGCAACTTTTTGTGTGGACCTGCCTGCACCGGTCTTTGCTCTCGAAAACAAATATCTCGAGGCTCTCAAACTTAAAAAGTTACAAATTCAAGTTTAAAAAAAATGCTAATTTTAACACACAAAAATATTAAGCCGCACGATTTATTTTTTTAATTCATATACTCTAATTGCACTATAGATAGCAGGTGCAATTATACCGAAGCGTCTCCTACAAAAGATGACGGAAGGCTTGATTCAGTGTAGGATAGCGGAAAACAAACCCGGTATGATCAAGTTTTTTAGAAACGGCCCGTGTTGAAGTTAAGAACAGCTCTTCTCCCATCTGACCAAAAAGCCACGCAACAAGATGGGCCGGGATACGTGGTCCAAGTGATCGATGTAGCATCTGAGCTAGTTGATAAGAAAAAACTTCATTTGTCACCGGCTCCGGAGCGGCAATATTAACAGGGCCTTTCATTGAATCATTCATAAGACAATGATAAATTGCGGCAACGGCATCATCAATGGTTACCCAACTCATATATTGTTTACCCGACCCTAAAATCGAGCCGAGTCCAAATCGAAAAACCGGGAGCATTTTTCTTAAGGCGCCCTGCCCCGAACTTAAAATCATTGCAAACCGCAAATTGACGATCCTAATAGGATGAATATCGAGTTTATGCACAGCCCGCTCCCACTCTTCACTCACCTGTGAAAGAAATAGTCTTCCCTTTCTATAGGAGCTCTCATCGACAAATTCATCGGCATGATCGCCATAAAATCCAACTGCAGAAGCAGATAGAAAAACAGACGGCTTTTGATGCAACTGAGCGATTAACATAACCAGACTTTCCGTCGCTGTGATGCGGGAAGAAAAAATGCGATCCTTAACTTCAGAGCTCCAACGGTGATCCGCTATCCCCGACCCGGATAAATTAATAACGGCATCTATCCCTTCCAGTAATGACAAATTGCACTCGTTTGTTTTCGGATCCCAAAACACCTCATTGTCCGCAATAGGAGCTCGCCTTACAAGATGCATCACTTCATGTCCGGCACTATTTAAAAAAGCAGACAAATGCCGTCCGACAAATCCGCTTGCACCGGCAATCAATACCTTTAAGGGATGATGACACGGATACTTGGAAAATTGCGTTAGATCACTTTGAAGAACATCCTGTTTATACTCAAAAAAGCGCTTCAGTCTTTTTTTTACGCGCGCGCCTCTCATCCGCTTTAAAAACCAATGAAAGCGCATTTGAAACTCTGCCTCTTCGATGAGTTCACACGAATCGCCCCCTCCCCTCCTCACCTCGATTTTTAATTGAAAATGGGCAAATGGCCCTTTTTTCTGAATAACTTTAAGCGTAGAAGAGTCTATTTCTTTTTCAATCACCACTTCCCAGCGGTGCTTAAAAAACCACCCCTTTAGATAAAAAACGGAACTTTTCTGCTCTGAAAGCCGATCCGGCTCGCCCTTCCCATCTGCCCGGAAAGAAGCGCTCAAAAGATGCTGTTGAAGAGAGGGGTGTCTCAAATCGAATTTATGAGAAATGCGGGCTAATTTTGACTTAACCTCAACTTCTTCACTTGGCAGGAAGGATCTTTCAAAGGCTCCTTCGGTTAAATGCCAACGAAAGACCTCCTTTTGAGGAAAAGGACAAATAATGCGATGACTATATGAGTGCATAGTCATTCTTTATGAGCTCAATTAAAAAAAAACTCAAGCAATAATAAGAGATGAGTAAAAGGGCTGCCATCTTCACAAAGAGATGCGGTAAACGCGGGTGCGCGTATCTCTTTTGAAGATGACAGCAAAGAAACTATTTACGTTTGCATGATGAACAGCCACTCACTTTTGAGTAGCAACCAAGACTCCAGAGCCCTGATAAACCGACAAGACAATAGACAATGCGACTAATGGCCTTTGTATTGCCTCCAAATAACCATGCGACAAAATCAAATTCAAAAAAGCCCCATAAACCCCAATTAAGTGCGCCTATAATGACTAATGTAAGCGCGATGACATTAATGGCCCTCATGACATTTCCTCCATTATTCTTCCTTAACCTCACATTAATCGGAATACCACACATTTGTCACTATTTTTTTTATTTTCCCAAACGATCTTGACTTTGCTTATATTTAGCGTTAAAATGCACTCTCTTAGAAAGCGTTTTTAGAAGGAAAACCACCCTATGCATTTTGATAAAGACTTTCTCTCTCGCTTGACGCGGCTATGCAAGATTGAGTGCACTGAAGATGAGCTCAACCGCCTCCTCATTAGCTTAGAATCTATTTTATCTCATGTAGATCAGCTGGAAGAAATTGACACTAAAGGCGTTACAACTTGCATCCATGTCAATGAAATCCAAACACTTTCTTTAGGTGATGATGAAGAACGGGATATTATGCCCCATCAACGTCTCATGAAAAATGCCCCCGATGCCATCGGAGGCATGGTTAAGGTTCCCCCTATTATTAATGCTTAAGCAAATGGATAAACAAAGACTATGTATCGCAAAACTGCCATTGAATTATCCGAAGACTTTAAAAGTGGAAAAACAACTGCAAGACACATCGCTGAATACTTTTTAAAACGGATTCGGTCCGGTGATGCAAAAATCGGCTCCTGCCTCACTGTTTTAGAAGAGCGCGTTTTATCTAAAGCCGATGAACTCGACAGGAAAAGAGCTCAAAACAAGTCTCTTGGCAAACTGGCCGGCATTCCCATCACCATAAAAGATAATATGCACATTCAGGGGGTCAAAACAACATGCGCCTCTAAAATCCTTGAGAACTATGAAGCTCCATTTGATGCAACCGTCACCCGTTTAATTGAAGAAGAGGATGGTTTGATTCTTGCCAAAACCAATCTCGATGAATTTGCAATGGGTTCAACAAACGAATATTCGGCTTTTTACCCCGTGAACAACCCTTGGAATTCTAATATCTCTCCGGGAGGATCATCCGGGGGGTCAGCGGCAAGTGTCTCGGCGTGTTTTGCAAAATTATCTCTAGGCAGCGATACGGGGGGATCTATTCGACTTCCCGCTTCATTTACGGGAATTGTGGGGTTTAAACCTTCTTACGGCCGCGTGTCTCGTTATGGCCTCGTTGCTTTTGGATCTTCTCTTGATCAAGTCGGCCCATTTGGCAAATCGGTCAAAGATGTTGCACTGGCCATGGAAGTTATTGGCCGTCATTGTCGATATGACTCGACGAGTTTCGATGCGCCTCAAGAAAACTATCTCGATGAGCTCGATCTCAGCATTCAAGGGAAAACCATCGGCATCCCGCACTCTTTGATTGATTTAATGGCGGATGAGCCAAGAAAACACTTCGAA
Organism: Simkaniaceae bacterium; assembly: GCA_021734805.1. Taxonomy (NCBI): domain Bacteria; kingdom Pseudomonadati; phylum Chlamydiota; class Chlamydiia; order Parachlamydiales; family Simkaniaceae; species Simkaniaceae bacterium. The sequence continues at coordinate 20,289 of JAIPIG010000024.1, read as the reverse complement.
AATAACATTGCGCTTCTAAAAAGCTTAGGATTAACTGTCATCGATATTAATCTCGACATCCTTAAATATTGCGTCCCGGTCTACTATATTATCGCTCCTGCCGAAGCATCGACTAATTTAGCGCGCTATGACGGGGTTCTCTTTTCAAAAAGGGCAAAAAATATCGACAGCATTGAATCGCTCTATAATAAATCGCGTGAAATGGGATTTGGAGCTGAAGTCAAACAACGCATCCTGCTTGGGACATATGTCCTCTCTTCCGGACAAAAAGATGCCTATTATAATAAAGCTCAGCAAGTTCGCACATTAATCATTAAAGCCTTTAAGAATGCCTTCGAAAAGTGCGATATGATTGCTATGCCAACAGTTTCCCATGCTGCTTTTGACAAAGGCGCACTACAAGATTCTTTGAGTTTATATCTACAAGATATTTATACGATCCCGGCAAATTTAGCCGGCCTACCCGCAATCAGCGTTCCGAGTGGATTTACAACGGATCAACGCCCCCTTTCGCTACAATTAATCGGCCCCTACAAAGAGGATGCACGCGTGCTTCGGTTTGCACATCACTTTGAAAAAGCGGCTCATTTTTCACCTGATATTGCCCCCGCATTTGATAAAGAGGAGATTTCTTGATGGATATCAATTATGAAGACTGGGAACCGATTATTGGCCTTGAAATCCATGTCCAGCTCAACACACATACAAAAATGTTCTCAAGAGCTCCTAATCGCTATGGAAATGAACCGAATACGAATATTAGTATTGCAGATACGGGTCAACCGGGCGCTCTTCCCGTCGTCAACCGACAAGCTGTCAAAAAAGCGGTCATGTTTGCCATCGCCGTTAATGCGGATATCGAACTCAAATCCTACTTCGATCGTAAATCTTACTTTTATCCGGACAGCCCTCGTAATTTTCAGATTACTCAGTTTGAGCACCCCATTATGAGAGGGGGATATGTCGAGGCGGATGTGGAAGGCAAATCAAAACGCTTTGAAATCCATCATGCTCATTTAGAAGATGATACGGGAATGCTTAAACACTTTAGCCACTTCACCGGAATTGACTACAACCGAGCCGGAGCGCCCCTCATCGAAATCGTCTCAACACCCTGTATCCGCTCTGCCAAAGAGGCGAGCGCTTACGCACAAGCCTTGCGCTCAATCATGCAATACATCGACGCCTCAGATTGTAATATGGAAGAGGGGTCTCTTCGCATCGATGTCAACGTCAGCGTGCGCCCCAAAGGAGAAAAAAACTACCGCAATAAGGTCGAGATCAAAAACATGAACTCGTTCTTTAATATGCAGCTCGCTATTGACTCAGAAATCGCAAGACAAATTCAAATCTACTCTGAAAATCCCACCGCCGATCCGAATACACTCATTCAACCGTCGACTTGCCGTTTTGACCTTGAGACAAAAAAAACGGTTGTGATGAGAACAAAAGAGACGGCAGAAGACTATCGCTATTTTCCTGAACCCGATCTCCCCCCTCTTGTTCTAACTCAAGAGTATATCGATGAAATTAAAAGCAATATACCCGAACTCCCACATGAGCGCTTCCGCCGCTATGTCGAAGAGCTCGAAATAGGAGAGTATTCCGCATCCCTATTGATCAATGACAAAAAACTGTGCGATGAATATGAAGAAGCCCTCCGGCACACTTCAAATGCCAAAGGCTTATGTAATTGGCTCACGGTTGAATTCGTCGGACGCATTAAAGAGACGGGAAAAACACTATCGGAATACGGCCTTCAAGCACGCCATATCGCTCAGCTCGTCAATCTCATTGATCAAGGCGTGATTACGGGGCGCATTGCCAAACAAGTCGCTGATGATATGATCGCTAACCCCTCTCTTCAACCCGAAGATATTGTCAAGGCCAATCCCAACTACCGCCCTTTGACTGATACAAAGGAAATCGAAGCAATTATCGATACCGTTTTATCTGCCAATCCGGAATCCATTGAGGATTATAAAGCCGGAAAAGATCGCGCTTTTAACTTTTTAATTGGGCAAGTGATGAAACAAACAAAAGGAAAAGCTTCCCCGGAAATCGTCAAAGACCTGATGCAAGCAAAACTTCATCGGTGAGTTAATAAAGAAATCTCTCGAGATGGCGCACCTCTTCCGAGAGAGATAATGGCCCCATAAAAGCCATTTCTACTTTTCTCCACAACTCTTTGGGTTCTTCATCAGACTTTTCATACGAGAGCAGCATTTGCACCGGAATGATAATTAAATCGACAACCTTATCCTTCAAAGAGGTTGTCACGGCAAATTCAGAAGAAAAAGCGGGGAAATGGGATTGCAGCCTCATGGCTATTTCAACAACCTCTTCGGCCTGATCCTTAATTCTTTCTAAATCCTCAATTGTTGCAAAAGGATGCCTCATAGCTATTTCAACAGATGATTGTAAACAAGCTATGGAATGGATGACATCCAAACTATAGACATCATCATAGGGTTGAGTTTCGAAAAAATTATAAAAATCCATATAAAGCCTCAGCGAACTTCATGTCGCTTTGACTTTCTGTTAAATTTTGATAAAGATAATGTCAAGAAATCATATCAAATTATGAAGATCGCTCTCTGAGTGTCGTCTGGTTATCAGTCTAAGAGAAGGAGCAGCATCCGATGCAGCAGAACCATTCTCCTCAGAAGATGCCTCAATAAGAGATGAACTCGGAACCACAGCTAGAAGAGCACTCTCTGACCAACGCCTGTGAGTCGCTCTAAAAGAAGGAATGCTATCAGATGCCACTGCACCATCCTCCATAGAAGACGTCTCAATAAGAGATGAACTCGAAACCACGGGTAATTGGTCTTTGATTGATTTAAAATACGCCGATAATTCTCCGTATATGTGCATATTTGCAAGAGATAACTTTTGATTTCCCTCTCTTAACAAGCTGTTTTCCTCTCTTAACCGGGCAATTTCTTCACGTTGTTCTACATAGCCCGCCGATAATCTTGCATGTTTGGTTTTCAAACATTCTGCTGTCCATATAATCTTATCTGCTAGTTGAGTCTGCCTAGGAGAAATATCAAGAACTTCACAAACATCGCAAATGATCCGATAAAAGCTTTTATTTCTTCTAGTTAACATTAAAAGCGGAGTAAATCCGGCTGTTAAGCAATCTTCCATACCCCGAATACTTTCAGATTGATCAACCCACCCTCCCAAATTAACGCTAACCCCCTCAATAGGTCGACTTAAAAGATCAATAGCAACAGGAATATGAGATAGCTCACCCCTATTTTCATTGAAACGAAAAGAAGTTCCTCTCGTATAGGAAATAAGCTCCAAAGACACCACATCTAAACGAATCACTTTTTCAGCAAGTCCAAACTCAATAGCCTCAGATTTTTCTAAAGCTTTTCTCAGATGTTTTTGAGCACACTCAAATTGATCAATAAGCGATTGAGTTGTGTTTGTATCCCCTAGGTTCTGAATCACTTTAGCAACAATTTCTCCTTCAACCATGAAATGAAATACTTTTTCACTTTCAACCCCGGTTCCCTTTGCACTACGCTGCAAATAATCGCTTAAATCTTCTAAAATACGCTCTATTCCCTCTACAATATATCCCGGAATAACCGGCTCTATTCCCTCTTCCGGAGTAACCGGACGGCGAATGCTCAATTTTCTCACAGCAATCCCCTCCGAACTACAACTTCTTGAACAAGAAAGTGCTGCGGGGGATTCCGTCGTAGAGATTGGGCCGGTGGCATTAAAATTTAATGCGTCAATGGCGGTTTGCTCGCTCTTGGAAATGCCGGAAGAACTTAGCACCGGACTTAGCAAAACACCATCTGATGCAGATGAACCGGGAGCGCTTAATTTTTTTGCCATGAATGATTTAACATACGAAAGCAACATTTTCCCTAAGTCTTGAATGGCTTTAATAGCGACATCAATATAATAACTCCCCGGAAAATTTTCCCATTGACTCCAGTTTAAAGAAACTACACTACTAGATACTTGCATAACTTTTACTCTCTCCACTCATATCGGTTATCGGTTTCTGATTGCGTATTCCGGATCTATTTCAGCATCTTGCTCTTCCGGTTCATTCTTAATGCTCGGGAAAGAAGACCTTGCGGCTACCCACGGTGTTCTTTCATAAGGCTCAGCAGAAGATGCACAAGGGGCTAGATCGCGCCTCGTGCATCGTTCTTCTTCTTCTTGAGCAACACCCTCTTTTCGAACATCAACATGCTCTGAAAATCCCAACCCGACTAGATTATCTGCCGCTTTTATATCAGTGATCGAATACCATTTTCCCTCTTGATCAATCACTTTACCGGGCTTTTCCGGATTAAAGTCAATTGGGTAAAGAACCGAATCAGAAGCATCTGACAAAAACAACATTCCTCGAGCTCTTCCAATGCATGTGCTGACATTGACCTCTCTCTCTTCTACTTGAATACTCGCTTCCGGTAAGGCGGCTAATTTGTCTTCCAATAGCTTCTTAGCACCTATCAGTTGTAACTCAATCCCGGCCGGTAAATGGGGCTCTCGTTGATCAAGAAGAGACTCTTTCAAAAGAGAGCGTTCATTGAATTGAATCTGTATTCCCAAAGGCTCATCATTTACTTTGATCGTAAAGACCTTCTTCACCGGTATATACAGCGCTTGACTGATTTGAAATCGAATATGGAAATCAACCCTCTTAATCAAAGCAATGAGATTAGAAGTTAAAAATTCAGATCTTGAGATGCCTTCCGTTTCTTCACGATCAGTGACTACCTTCCAATCCTGAATCCACCTAACCGATTGAATTACAAAGCAACAATGTCTTTCCAGTAGGAGTCCGGTTTTGCAATTGATCTTTTTTTCAGTTAATATGATGTTGGAACTGCGGCTCACTGTCTTTTGTAAGAGCACACGCAAACCCTCTATATAGATTTTAAAAGTTTTTTTTGAACCATATTCAATGCGAATTGGCTCTATGTCCTCTGTTTCAATCTCAAAAATTGGTCTTGATTCTCTAGTATCCGTGTCACTCAAGCTCAACAATATTTGATCAATGACCGCTTCGATAAGACCATAAACATCTGAAGAGACGCCTCGTGTGAGTTTAGGGTCAGCTGTCGCATATCTGATGACATAATCCCATCGCGTTGAACAGCAACTAAAAACAAAAGATCCCCATTGTCTGATAAAAAGGGACCACCGTGAACAGCAATCACTCTCTTTAGAAAAATAGCGTTGATTATGTTCACTCCATCGACGGCATGTTATATCCATCGATTCAACCGAATTTGAAGTCATCCCTCGAGTACATCCAAGCACATCCGTTGAACTCGCCATTGCGCAACCTCAGATAAAAAAAAGAAACAATAATTTTTTTACGTAATCTTTACAATGAAAAAACAACTCTTGAATGACGAGCGGTATATTTCGGTATATTTCCGAAGTCTTCTTTTATTTATTTAGGGAACCCATTATTAGAACAAAAGTATGCGCTATGCTCGACTTTGTAATTTTTTAGACCTGAAGCTCTCAAAATATTTGTTTTGAGAGCAGATCCCTTACTTAAGGTAAGTTATAAAGTCGATCCTATGGGGGGATATTAAGTTTTGATCACGAGGGAGATCCTAAGATTTAGTCTAACGAGCGCGCTTCTCGCGTTCTGTTTTGCTTCATGCACCTCTTATCGAGATGCAAGCAACCCCTTTGCCCTCGCCCCTTCCTCTGTCAGCTCAAATTGGACCCCTCCTGAAAAGATCCTCCAAAAGATCCATATTAAAACCGCCCCTTTGCCTACCCCCGTGATTGATGAAGGACATCACTATAGTTTAGCGGAAGTGTTGGATATGGGACTGCTCTATAATACCAATACGAAAGAGACATGGGCTCAAGCGCGGGCCGCAGCCGCTCAATATGGTCAGTCGCTTCAAAACTATTTCATTCTCTCTCAGTTTGATAGCTCTTATCAAAGAGCGCGCTCTCCCGGATTTGCTTTTAATGAAAACTATTATTTTTTTTATACCCTTGTTCAAAATCAGCTTAATTTTTCATATACTTTCCTCGACTTCGGACAAACAAGAAACTCCTCCCTCTCCGCTCTTTATTCCCTTTATGAGGCAGATTGGTCACATAATCATCAGATTCAAAGCGTCATTCAAACGCTGATGAGCGACTATTTTAATGTTATTTATCAACAAGAACTCCTTCTTTCGGATATTGCCGATGTAGAAAATGCAGAGGCTACTCTTATTTCAGCTGAAGAAAAACTCAGAATGGGAACCACCGATATTTCAGATGTCTTGCAGGCAAGAACAACTTATTTAGAAAACAAACTGCGTGTCGTTAACCAACAACAAAGCGTTGCCGGCGCATTGTCCACGATAACAAACGATATGGGCATTCCTTCAAATACGCGCCTACAGTTTGAGCGATTCCCCTCTGAGTACGAACTCTATCAACCCCGTGCTTTTGAAGACCTATTTGAACTCGCTAAACAATGCCGCCCCGATTATTTAGCAGCTATAGCTGAGGTTCAATCTAAAGAATATGCCCTTAATGCTGCAAAAAGCCAATATTACCCCACGGTGAATGGCGATTTCAGCATTGGCAACTCGAGAGGAAACGGGGGCTTTAACGATCAATATGACTTCAGCGCGCAGGTGAGCCTCACACTCCCCCTCTTTCAAGGCTTTTTTCAAAAAAACCAAATTAAGCAAGCCGAAGCCAATCTAGAAAACTCCAAAGCAAATGCCCTTCAAACAGAGCTCACTATCACCAAAGAAATCAACTTATATCAGCAAGACGTCACATTTGCCCTTGATTCAATCGAATATGCCACGGCTTATCTCGATTCGGCGAAAGAAGATTTCAAAGTGAGCCTTGATAAATACCGCCAAGGGACAAATAACATTATCGATGTTATTAATGCGCAAACATCTGTTGCAGATGCCTCGGCAAAAGTGATCTCTGCAAAAAACGACTACTTTACAGCTCTTGCCAACCTCTCTTATGCCATTGGCAGCCTTAATTTAGATCCCACTAAACTCTCTCAAATCATAGAGGAGGAAAACCTTCGATGAATAAATGGATTGCTTTTTCTATTCTCACATGCGCTCTCACTTCTGCTTGCTCTAAAAAAGAAGAAACTAAACCTACTCCCCCCATTGTTGAAGTCATCCGGCCCGTAAAGCGCACCGTTCCCATTTACATTGACGCTCCGGGTCATATTGAACCCATTCAATCCGTTGATATCAAACCTCAAGTGAGTGGCGAAATCATTGAGCTGCATTATGAAGAAGGGACCTATGTCACTGAAGGCGACCTTTTAATCTCTATCGACGATCGCCATTATATTGCCCAAAAAAATAAGGCAGAAGGAGAACTTGTTCAAAACCAAGCGGAGCTGCAATATGCTCAAGAAACCCTTGCTCGCAATAAACCCCTTGTCTCTGAAGACTTTATATCAAAAGATCAGTTTGATAAACTCACCTCTAATGTGGGATCTCTTGAAGGCTCTATTTTAATGAACTTGGCTGAAATCCAAGATGCCGATGTTTCTCTGGGTTACTGCTCAATCCGCGCCCCCATTAGCGGACTTCTGGGAGCTAAACGCATTGATAAAGGAAATATCGTCAGCGCCTACTCCGATATGACGATGGTAACAATCAATCAAATAAGCCCCATTTGGGATACTTTTGCCGTAGATGAAAAGTACCTAGCGCACATTCATCAAGAGAGGTCCCATCACCCGCTAAGGGTCGAAATTTTTGAAAAGCGCCCTTCTGAACCCATTGCGATTGGTCATCTTGTCTTCATCGATAATCAGGTCAATGACAAAACGGGACAAATTATGCTCAAGGGACATTTTGAAAACCAAGATCAAGTGCTCTGGCCGGGCCAATACGTCAAAACACGCCTTATCCTCTCAGAAAAACCCGATGCCATTCTCGTTCCATCTAGCTGTGTGATGCAAAGTAAAAAAGGAGATTATGTCTTTGTCGTTAACAGTGATCATCGAGTTGAGAGAAGAGAAGTCGTTATAGGTCTTCGGCAAGATGATGGGGAAATGATTATGATCTTAAAAGGGGTCAGCCTTCAAGATCAAGTGGTCGTTAAAGGCCAAATTAACATTTCTCAAGGGATGAGCGTGCAGATCAAAAGCGGGAGTCACCCATCGTCATGAACATATCTTCTCCCTTTATTAAACGCCCTGTGATGACCTCGCTCATCATTATATCGATCCTCTTTTTCGGTCTATTTGCCTATATCTTCCTGCCTGTTAGTGACCTTCCGAGCGTTGAGTATCCCACAATCCAAGTCAGTGTCAGCTACCCCGGAGCAAGTCCGGAAACAATGGGAACAACCATTGCAGCTCCTTTAGAAAGAGAATTTTCAACCATTGAAAAAGTCCAGTCGATTTATTCCACTTCGCAGAATGGTCAAACATCGATCGTTCTACAATTTGACCTCGATAAGCCCATTTCAGTCGCTGCGCAAGATGTTCAGGCGCGTATCAATGAATCGCTCTCTTACCTCCCTTCCGATCTTCCCAATCAACCCACCTACCGCAAAGTCAATCCGACACAATCGCCAATCATGTACTTTGCCTTTGCATCCGATACCATGGAATCTCCTGAAATCTACCGCTATGTTGACGCCTATGTCTCAAGACGCATCTCGATGCTCTCAGGCGTCTCACAAGTCAATATCTATGGTCCCAATTACGCTGTGCGTATCCAAGTAGATCCGGAAAAACTCGCAGCTCGGGGGATCAATATTTCACAAGTAGCAGAGACCCTCGCTTCGGGCAATGTCGAGCTCCCGATTGGCACCCTCTATGGATCCCAAAAAGAATTCACCCTTTTTGCGGATGGTGAAATCTATAACGCAGAAGGGTATAGCAGACTCATTGTTCGCAATGATAAGGGAGAGCTCGTCCGTATATCCGATATAGGTCAAGCGCTTGATAGTGCAGACAATGACAAAACACGCATCAATTACATTCATGAAAATAATGCCATGAACTGTATTGCTATTGGCGTGCAGAAAATGGCCGGGGCTAACACTCTTGAAGTGATTCAAGAGATCAAAGCGCTCATGCCTCGTATCCGAGAAGAGCTTCCCGCCTCGATTCAGATCAAAGAACTCCTCGATCAATCCGAATGGATTTGGGGATCGATTCACGATGTACAAATCACTCTCATTATCGCCTTTCTCCTTGTAGCAGCCGTCACATTTTTTTATCTCGGAAAAGCAACGGATAGTATTATTCCGATTATAGCCCTTCCCATCTCTATTATCGGGACATTTGCAGCAATGTATTTGCTCGGCTACACTTTCGATATTCTCTCCCTTCTCGCTATGACGCTCTCTATTGGATTTCTCGTCGATGATGCAATTGTTGTGCTTGAAAATACGGTGCGTCACTTAGAACAGGGCAAATCCAAACTCGAAGCGGCCTTTGATGGAGCAAAACAAATCTCCTTTACCGTTTTGTCAATGACCCTCTGTTTAGCTGCCGTCTTTATCCCTATGCTCTTTATGGGAGGCATTGTTGGCCGCCTCTTCCAAGAATTTGCCTCTGTCATCATGATCACGGTGACAATTTCAGGATTTGTTGCCCTATCTCTTACACCCCTCCTCTGTAGTCGTTTTTTGGCAAAACACCATGCCCAACATAAAAACTGGCTCGAGCACTTTTCAGAAAAAGTCAATACCCTCTTCTTATCTACTTATAAAATCGGACTCACTTGGGTATTAAAACACAAAGTCATCACGGCAATCGGAGGGTTTGTTTCAGTTGCTCTGACGCTTGTATTAACCCTTATCATTCCTAAAGACTTTATCCCTCCTAGCGATCTCGGCGTCATTGAAGGCTTCACCAAACTGGAAGATGGCACCTCTCCCTTTGAAGCAATGCGCATTCAGGAGGAAATTTCTAAAATTGTCGATAAAAATGATTTTGTGAATAGCACGGTTTCTGCCGGTGCCTACCCTACCTCAAATCAAGGCATTTTCTGGCTCAATCTCACCCCCTATGGCAAACGCAAATCGATCTTTGAAATTCAAAAGATTATCGATGAGCAACTTTCGCATATTCCCAATGCACAGATTTTTACAAAACCACTGCCCCTCATCGAACTGAATATCGGCACCAGTACTTCGATGGGAAATTATCAATACACTCTACAGAGCTTTGATACGGAAGCTCTCTATACTACAGCCCCACTTCTTGTTGAAAAAATAAAACAGATTCCCGGCATTAAGCAAGTCACAAGCGATATGTACAATAACGAACCGCAGATTAATCTCACCATTAATCGAGATAAAGCATCCTATTACAACGTGACGGCAAAAGATATTGAGAACACCCTCATGTATGCTTATGGCGGTACAAAAATCACCCAAATCAATGGGGCCTTTAACGAATATAATGTGATTTTGGAGACGCTACCCCACGACTACCGCGACCCCTCCGTTCTCGATCTTCTCTACGTGGGCGATAACCAAGTCCCCCTCAGCGCCATTGTCGATATGAGTGAAACGGTTGCTCCACTGATGATCAACCACTTCAATACAATGCCGGCAGTTACGATTACCTTTGATGTCAGTGATGTCCCCCTTTCAACGGCCATCAGCAATATCGAAGCAGCCGCTAAGGAGCTACTCCCTAACAATGTGTTTGGCAACATTCAAGGAACCGCCGACGTATTTAAAAAGACGTTTAACACACTGATCTTGCTCATTATCATCACCCTGTTTGTTATCTATACGGTCCTCGGCATCCTCTATGAAAACTTCATCCATCCGCTCACTGTGATGTCCTCTCTTCCACCCGCCGCACTTGGAGGGCTTCTAACCCTATTGATTTTCCACGAAACAATCTCTCTCTACTCATTTGTTGGAATTATCATGCTTCTCGGCATCGTATTAAAAAATGGAATCATTCTCGTCGATTTTGCCGTCGAAGGGATGGTCACAAAAAACATGGATATCGAAGAAGCAATTGAACATGCCTGCCTGACCCGTTTTCGTCCCATTATTATGACAACAGTTGCTGCCCTTATGGGCGCCGTGCCGGTTGCCATCGGAGTCGGTAGCATGATTGCCCGTACAATCCGTCCCCTTGGTCTCGTGATCGTAGGAGGGCTGATCTTTTCTCAATTTCTCACCCTCTTCCTCACCCCCGTTGTCTTTATCTATTTAGAAAGGCTCCGCCGCTTCTTCCGCTCCAAAAAGCAGGGAGTATCTGAAAAATCATAAATCAATCTGCAAATCAATAAAAGACAATCTACAGATGATTTTTGAAGGAGTTATTTAAACCGGGAGCGGAGGATTTCTAATCGTTTACTCCATCTCGCCGCAATAACTCTAAAACTCGCTTATGACCAAGATAATTTGCAATATGATGCGCCTGTTCTATAGATCTATTGGCTATTAAACGCTCTCTTAAATCATCTTTTTCAATCAAAATTTGGATCACCTCAGGTTGGTCTAAATGCGCCGCTTCAATGAGAGCCATTCCCAAATGCTTGGTTGGTATGCGAAAGCGCGCACCCGAATCGATCAAAATTTTAATACTAACAGTTTGATTTATTCGAATCGAATGGATCAAGATATTGCCCAAATGATAGTCCAAAACGCGCGCCTGTAGCTTTGGATCCCCCAATAAAAGCTCTAATAGCTCATGTTGAGCACTGCTCATCAGATGATATATGACCTGCCCTAGATTTTTCTCAGGAAGGCGTTGATATGCCATAGAGCTTCTTAAAAAGACGCCTAAAAGCCTATCTTCTTTTGTGCAAATGAGATTATGAACAAGCTGACCAAGTTTTTCTCCGGATATCTCGCTACACACGTCTACATCTTGCAATAAAGGCCCAAGCCATTCAACCTTTGCTTCACACATGAAAAAGAAAATAATCTGATCTAACATCGGTTGAGAGAGGCGGCGACAAATTTCAATATCTTGTAGTAAAAAACCCAATGATTCGGCTTTTTTCTCCATTATGAGACTATTAATCACAGGATCTAATCCCCTTGCAAATAAACGGTGACTTAATAATTTCTCATCTTCATCGATAAGATCTTCTGATAGTAACGAGTTAAACACGTCTGCTTCACTATGCTTGGCGGCTTGGAGGAAGATCATTTCCAATCTCTCATCCGGAATTTCATTGCGCGCCCATTTCTTGCGTAATAGGCGATCTATAACAAAAACCTTTCCGCAATGAGCGCCATTCTGAATGGCTTTCCATACATCATTTCGATTAACTTGGCGGAATAGATCAAATGTTTCTAACATGATATCTAATAGTCTCGGAGTTTGATATCTCACAACGCAACGCAATGCCAAACCAATACTGCTGCCCTTTAGATTGCTTCTGACATCCCAATTCATTAACAGTCGCATTAAAATCCCTTCATGCATTGACCGAGCCGCATTGATAACGGCGTTGCTCAAATCCCCGTCTGAAAACCGCGACACTAAAGGGGGCTCACCGGAAAGCCTCGGACACTCATCGAGAATAAATCGAATGAAACTCTCCTCTCCTTTCCCTGCGGCAATACTAAATGCTTCGCCTAAATCGTGAATGTATAAGCGGCACCGCATAGGGGGTTCATCATCATCACATGGACAACTTTCAAGAAGCCATTGAATAGCTCCGAAATATTGGTGCTGTGCTGCCTTAATGATGACTTCTCCAACCTCTTTAATAAAAATAGAGTCTCTAACAAAGCGGTGACTGAATATTGTTTTGAATAATTTTAAGCGCCCTTTTTTGACGGCGAATATAAGCGAGTGAGTAAAAATCTGTGGGGAGATGTGCGATAAAAGCGTATCATCGCGGCCCATCTCACTTAAAATCAAAAATGTTAAAAAGTCAGACTGATTGCGAAAAGCAGCGTGATAAACCAAGCGATTCAAATGCTCTGAGTTGAGTTGCTTTCTAATCCCCCCCATTGCCAAAAAGGGCTTTAGTTGGTCTAAATCCCCCATGGAAATCCAATCCTTTAAAGCAATGACTAAACAATCGATGTTGATTTGGTCCCTTAACATGGGAAACTGATCGATTAATTCGAGAATTTCTTTCGGCGATTGCCAGTGTGTGCGGGCAAGCAGCACATTAAATACCTCAGAAGACATCGGAAACCGCGATTTAGACTTGAGCTCATCAAAAACCCCTTTCACTTCCGGAAAAATATCATTGGAAACGGTCCCTAAAAAGAGACAATTGGCGCTCTCCCAATCGCTTGGATTATCGCTCAGCCAAAACCGTTTAATGTCTCTTCCAATCGCTTGGGCAAATTCCACGCCGATCCCGGAGGATACATCGCCAATATCTTGCAAGTATGGACTTTTTGCACTATGAAAGAGCCGGTTGAGTGGGCTAGAGCCCTCCTCCCCACCTGCGAGAGCTAATAACATCGACTGAGCCGTATCTGATGCGGCTGTTCGCTCTTGAATTTGGGGCCGTATTTCTCGAAGCCTTTTAGAATCACTACTCACTACCTGTGAAGAAAAAGTAGCCGCCGCCAAGGCCGCAGCCGGCGTTTCTTCAGCAGCCGAGTCAGAACTTTCTAACCCCAGCCCTTCTTCCCTGCCTCTTTTTATAGGTGTTGCCATATTTCCCTCATTCTTATCGAAGAAATTATAGCATAATCCAAGGAATAAAAACAGGTTAAGTCTGACCTTTGAACTGTTAGTTATTCGCTTTTATTTTGTCCAAAGGGCCAAATCGCTCGAAATCCTCTCTGTAGTTGTAGAAGATTTCGATAGTAAGCGGGAATGCGCCTATAGAGAGCATCATTTTTTAAAAAAAGATCCCGAATTGCGATGTTGCGATTTGTACCGGCAGAATAGACAGCCTTTCCAATACTATTATCAGTTAAGCGGCTTGCAAATTCAGGTCTTTCGAGCATCTGATTAACAATATATAAATGATTTTGTCGAGTAGCTACTACTAGTAACGCACTACAAATTTCATTAATAATAGGCAATTCGCTATCGGGAAGCATAATAGGCGATATACTAAGTCGATGAAAGATGATTGGATGATTGAGTAAAAACAAACAAATATCAAGATGTTTTGTCTTGCCCGCTTGTGCCCAAGCCATGATAAGATGTTGATCCGTAATATGTGTGAAAAAAGCTTCTGTTTCAATTAAACAGGTCATAATCTGAAAATGTCCTTGAGCTGCACAGTTTTCTAAATAACGTCCATACATCTCGTGAGGAATGAGGGCGAGATAATCGGGATCATCAATAAAGAACTTTATAATATTAAAATAGCCACCTCTAATGGCTGATGCAAAAATAACTGAGATTCCTATCGGAGGGATTCTTTCTAAGGCATGGTTGTCAATTAAAACAAATTGAACAATATCTAAATAGCCCTTTCTGGCGGCCAGAATTGATATACAACAATGATCTCGCAAGGGAATTTTAGATGATGCTTCTTCATCCTCAAGAAGTAGTTTTATAATTGCTAATTCATTGTTTAGAGCAGCCGCGTCTAAAGCTGCCCGAAAAAAACTGTTTGCCTTTAAATTATCTCTGGTTATTTCCAGTTCCAATGGAGGTGGGACTTGTTTGATAAGCTCTCGGTAACTCAACAACAATTCAATAACCGAAATTTGGTGAAATTGTGTGGCAATATAAAACCATTCTGAGAGGTTATGAGTGCGTTGTCCTATTTCTTCATCGGACAATTCGGAATGGGCACTTTGATACTGATCGAGAATTGTTTTAATTGAATCGATTTGAATATGAGACAATCGAATCAAGCCCATTTCACATTTTTCGAGCCAATCTTTCATCCTATCAATTTCCGAATCAGAGGCCTCAGGGAGAGATCTTTGATATTGCTCAAGTAATCTTTTCACGGTGCCTATATCGGAATCAGATAACTTCACAGCTCCGATCTTATATTCATCCAGTTTACTTTTAATTGCATGGATATCAGACCACGTAGCAAGATCTTCAGTGTATTGATCTAATACTCTTTTAATGACATCGAGTTTTCCTCCCGCAATTGCATAATATATGGCATCCTTTGTTTCTAAGGAGTCAATCACTGAGAAGGCGTGACTTTTTCTTCCGTAAAGATCGATAACGGGATCTTGCATTAATATCCGATCAATAAGTAGGCGGTCGGAGGAGACCATCCATTGATTAATTGACTTGAGATCTTCGCTATTGGGTTTTAGGGCATCATTTAACAATATTTTTCTTGCAATATCATGCAAAAGAGGGGCCTCAAAAATAAGTCGGACAAATTGAGGGAGTTTACTTTTTTTTTCAAAACTTTCTTTATCAAAATTTTTTTGTTCAAGACTTTGAATGGCTTGGATTGATTTTTTAACAAGCTTGTCTTCGAGAACCTCTGCATCATTCCGGCTATTGTTTTGCCCAAACCAAGATCGCATGCCTAAAAGGGGATTGGCAAGTATTGTATCTTTTTTAATTCCGGCTATTTCTAAAATGCGTTGATATTGGTAAGCCCTTTTTAAAATCGCCTCATCGGGGTATTGACCGGCTATTTTCAAAATTGGTCCATCGGGGTCATCAACTGTTTCAGGATGAATTCCGAGCATTGCTTCAGGATGAATTCCGAGAAAAAGGGCAATGAGTCGACGCGGTGTGAGATTAATCTCACCTAAAAACCTTGGGCGTTTTTTCAAATCCAACTTTACTCTTTGAGGCATTATATCAACAAGAACAGCATCTAGATCTTCCATTGTTGTTGCAGATCCCCTCTCCAAATGCCTAGCAACGCTTGGATCGGAAACTGCTGCAGCTCTCACCCAAGCCGGATCCGGACCCGCATCGGTATCGCTCATATCTTCAAATCTATGATATCTTTCAGCCCTTCGCCCCATAGAAGAGGCAGGAGCGGCGTCTAGATCTTCCATTGTTGTTGCAGATCCCCTCTCCAAATGCCTAGCAACTCTTGGATCGGAAACTGCCGCAGCTCTCACCCAAGCCGGATCCGGACCCGCATCAGTATCACTCATATCTTCAAAGCCCCAATGCGTTTCAGTCCTTCGCCCCATAGAAGAGGCAGGAGCGGCGTCTAGATCTTCCATTGTTGTTGCAGATCCCCTCCCCAAATGCCTAGCGATTCTTGGATCGGAAACTACCGCAGCTCTCACCCAAGCCGGATCCGGGCCTGCATCAGTATCGCTCATATCTTCAAATCTACAATACTTTTTAGTCCTTCGCGCCGTAGAAGAGGATTGATCAGAAAGACTTTCTGTGGGTATTGGACTTGAACTTTTATCTTTGATAGGAAAAGCCGATGCCATATGAAGCCTCTTTAATAAGTGTTTTGTTAAGAAACGAAGAAGCTTAATTTAATGATTATTAATTGTGAAGGGCAGATTTCTTTTCCTGATAACATCAGAAAGGTGGGCTCATTTGAAATTAACGCCTAGGATGAAAATCTTCAAAGCTCTTATGTAAGTGGCTCTTAGAGACATGCATATAGCGCTCAGTTGTTGAAATATCGCTATGCCCAAGCAGTTCTTGAATCACCCTTAAATCAGCTTGATTTTCAAGAAGATGTGTAGCAAAAGAATGGCGTAGCGTGTGCGGAGAGACCCTTTTATCGATCCCTGCCTCCTTAGCGGCCTTCTTGACGATGAGCCAAACCCCCATGCGATCGAGGCGCTTCCCTCCCCGTGTGAGAAAAAGGGCCTTTTCCTTATCCGTGCGCGTCATTAAATAGGCATCAATGGCAATAAGGGCTGCAGCTGCAATAGGGACGATCCTCTCTTTAGAGCCTTTTCCCACTACTCTGACCGCCTCATCACCAATATCGGCTACATTGAGGCTACACAGCTCAGACACGCGGAAACCACAGGCATAAATCAACATGACTATGGCAAAATCCCTCTTTCCCATATCGCGATCGGTCTTGATAGCCTCGAGTAAGAGCCTCACTTCATTTACGGAGAGAACCTCCGGTACTTTTTGCCATATCTTCCCCCCTTCAAAAAGAGCCGTGGGATCTGACTTGATTTTGCCCTCTCGTTTCAAAAACCGATAAAAAACTCTCAAGGTCATCATCGCCCGGTGGATTGAAGCCCCTACTCTGCCGCTATCTTGCAGAACACCAAAATAGTTCACCACATCAACATGGCTCACATCGAGAACTTTCATTCCCCTTTTAGATAAATATTTCATGAAATTTAAAAGATCAAAGCGATAACTCGCTTGCGTATTGTGGCTCAACCCCCTCTCAGAGGTGATATAGAGCAAAAAATCATCTAATTCACGGTAGCAATCAGACATAATCTCGACTTTGTAACTTTTTGGGGCCCGCCTACCTCGTCTATTTGCTCTCGGACGCTCGACCTATGGTCGAACTGGGAGATGATTAAAATCGGGAAGGGGTCAAAAAACCCCTTCCCGGTTTTAATCACTCCCCCGAAAACAAATATCTCGAGGCTTTCGGGTCCAAAAAGTTACAAAGTCGAGATAAAAAAACCTCTTCTCTCATCATATTCACAAAATATGAATGAAAGCGAAAGGTTTTTATCTTATACGAGCAAAGGCTGTTGGAATAGGCGTTAAACGCGTCTCTTCTCCGATAGCTGAAGGGGATCTAGCTACAATTGTAGAGATCGAAGAAGATCGCCCTCTTAAGACAGGCGTTGAGACATCCCGAATCCGATCTAAGGACTCCGAAGAAGCCGATCGGTTTCTAACCCGGAGCTCCTCTTGCAAACGCGGTGGGACATAAGATGCAGCAGCTCCGCCCTCTTCAGTTTCACCCGCTTGGTCACCGGCAGAAAGTAATTCCTCCGTCAGATCGGCACGTATCGGTACCGTATCCATACCGGCGGGCATTCTTAGAGCATCAATCGCCGCTTCCACCTCGGCAGGTTCTGATTTAGCCTTCATCTGCTGATTTTTGTACCAGATTCCGAAGTTGGTTACGAGAAGGATCCCTGTTGAAATAGCCGCCATTAGAATAAGTGGTGTTCCCGCCGTATAAAAAATCGCACAGGCAGATACCGCAAGAACGATCACGTTGATCATAAATTTGAAGAGCTTATCGTATTTTCCTTCTTCTTTGCTGTTAAATCCATCAAGAACCATCATTCCGTCGACATAAAACCATCCGGCTGATATCGCTAATGAGAGCCCTAATGTTATGATTTGAGAGAGCCCCCCCGTCATAATATCGGAAGCAATGCCAACACCTGTGGCAGCCATACAGATCGTCATCACGATGACATTCATTCTAAACTTAGAGTTAATTCCCTCTTTTGCCGCTTTAATGATCTCTTCAGCAGCTTCCCCTTTTTTTAATTTACTAAGGGCTTGGCCACCAATACGATCACTTAAATCTTTTTCTTTTCCCATTTTGCGAAGAGCGATTTCTCTTAAAACTGCATTGGGATGTTTACCTTCACCTTTACTGCTGACAAACGCAAAGTCTGCCTCACTCAATAGCATAAATTCTTTTTCGGTAAGCGGCTCTTCTTTAGCGCCATCAACCTCATCATAAATCTTCTCTCGATCCTCTGAAGTTAATTCAAGAAACTCGTTAAGGTAAGCGACCCGAGCTTCATCAGTCTCTTTTTTTGCAAACTCACCGGTGATCTCGCTTGAGCGGTAAATGCTCATTCCGCAGAGCCCAAAAATCGATAGGTAGCGAAGGGCTCCCATTGCAGTTGAAATGTGACCGAGGATACTCATTGCAACGGTACTGGCTTTTGATGCCGCAACAAACCCATCTGATGATAGCGTATTGATTAATCCCACCGAAGTTGCAGCCATTCCCCCTGTCGTCTCGGCAACACCTCTCACTTGCTGAATCCTAGCCGCCTGTTGTCCCCAAACATAGTTGACTTTTTTAGCCGTCGCATGGGCATCACAACCATCAATAAAGTTGACGGCCCCCGTCAAAACAACAACAGGTCCAACCCCTAACTTTAAGTGGTTTGTCGCCGCATCCCCAACAGACTGATCATGAACAACTTGTGTTAATCCCTTAGCTTGGGCACAGGCCCCAACGACATCAAGTCCCAAATAGCCCTGAGCCGCAACCTTAGCGCGATTAACCGTCAGAGTTTGGGGTATCTCTTTAGAGAACTCCCTCACAGGTGGAGTCCATTTGCCATCTGTCTTTGTGAATAAAACAGCTTCTCCTACGCGGATTTCATGACATGCAGGATCACCTCCCCCTACAGGAGGAGGAGCGTCGTTCACAGGAAATTGATTATTAACAACTTGTGCCATATAACTCTTTGGAAGGTCTAAATTAGTGCTTCATAGCAAACCTTACCTCCTCTATTATAGCACAAGTCTATTAATTTTTAGTAATTTAAATTAAAATTTATTATGTTTTTTATTATATTTTAAATGATAAGTATGCTACTATAGATTTATAATTATATAAATAATAAAAGGTTTTAATTATGTCAGAATCTGTAAGCCTACCCGGTTCTACAAGGCTACTCGGAGCCGAAACTCCCCCTGATTTCCTTAACGATGATAATCAATCCGTAGCCTCTAGCGTTAATTCAGCCGCAAGAAACCTCCTTGGCCAATTAAATTTACCCCAAGAAAATGCTGCGGCCCCTCTACCACAAACCGCCCCACAAGGCCCCCAAGCGGCAAACCCAATCTCGGTGCCATTTGGTCCTATGCCGGGAACATTACTAATCCGCCGCGTGGAGCGCTTAGAGCTCGGTTACATCGAAATAGACGGCAGTGTCTATGAGGTTCTTTACCACTCCGGTCATCCTGTCTCAGATGAGAATAAAACCCCGGCCAGAAAAGAAGAGATCCTTAACAATGCCAAAATAATGGCTTCTCACCTACAAAATAGCGGCAATTTCAACACTCTATCAGTCAATACGAATGGAAAAGTTCTCATAAATAATGATGAAGCTACCTCACAAACAACTTCTCTTACACAGAAAGACATCGACACTTATCAAGGGGCCGCCGGAATCTCCCCTGAAACCACCTTTAAAACTTTTGCTGTAGCAACAGCATGTATTTTTAATCGCGAAGAAACATCACTAGCACATTCTCCCTACACAGCGGCCGATCAAATAGACGCCCGCTATCAGAGAAGCCTCCCTCAACAACCTCCAAGACGCCCGGGCGTCATGCCATACACAGCGCCTCCTCAGCCAAATCCCCAACCCTCAAATCGTCCCGAACCGGCCCCCTCTCCGGCTGAAAGTACTGATGGAGATCAGGACACAGCCTCTATTTCAGGCCTCTCCCACAGATCTGAAAATGACAATAGAAGTCAAAGAAGCGCCCCTGCTTCAATCTCCCCC
>JAIPIG010000023.1 GCA_021734805.1 Simkaniaceae bacterium | reverse complement strand
GGGCACTCGGGATGTTAAGCCTTTGGAGAGAATGTAAGACCGGAGGGCATGGGTTGTAAAAAACGTAAAAGTCCTCTTTGGACTTTTGCGATAACCAAGCTGCGTCCTCTGGCTGTTCTCTGTGAATTAGGAATCCCCTAGCTTTAGCCATGGGGAGCTGTCAATCGTAGATTGTCTCAAATCCTACCCCATGTTACCATTATTAGGCAGCTACCGGTATTCAAGCTGATTTTGAATCATTTTAAAAAAATTGAATACTCGTTTGCTACCTAAAATTGGAAATATGGATGAATTTCAATTTTTGTTTCTTTTTCCCGCTTTCAAATTGAGAATTTGACATCGAGAAATAGAAATAAAATAATTGAGTTCTCCATATCTCCTGAACCTAATATAGGAGATTTTAATGGAAAAACACGAACTAACAGTCAATGTAGCCGGTAAACAAATGATTTTTGAGACCGGACGCATTGCACGACAAGCAGGCGGTTCGATTTTGCTCAAGGCAAATGACACCGTCATTTTAGCCACGGCATGTCAGGCCTCTCAGCCTATGGAAGACATCGATTTTCTTCCCCTCAGAATCGATTATCAAGAAAAATTTTCAGCAGCAGGCAAAACGCTTGGCGGCTTTCTTAAAAGAGAAGGAAAACCAACTGAGCGTGAAGTTTTAACCTCGCGTTTAATTGATAGACCGCTTCGACCTCTTTTTGAGAATGGCTACTATCAAGAAGCACAGGTCCTTTCATATGTCTTATCATATGATCGCAATAGCCCCCCTCAGCCACTTGCAATCTGCGCTGCAGCAACAGCTCTTTTAATTTCTGAGATCCCCTTCACAAAAGCTGTTGCAGCCGTATGTGTGGGATTGGTCGATGGCCGGTTTGTCATTAATCCAACAGTTGATGAAGCCAATGAATCAACGCTTGAACTTATGATTGCCGGAACGAAAGATGCAATCTTAATGATTGAAGGATACTCCGATTTCTTAACGGAAGAACAAATTTTAGAAGCGATTAATGAGGGCCATAAGGCCATTGCCGAGATCTGCGTTCAACTGGAAGATTGGCAAAAAGTTGTTGGAAAAGACAAAAATTTCGAGCATATTTCTGTGACACCACAGGAACTCATCGATGAGATCACGGCAATGATCACAAGCGATGTGAAAACAGCCATCGAAATCAATAAGAAACAAGACCGTGAAGCAGCTCTGACTGAAATCAATGCTAAGGTCAAATCGCACTATCTCGATGTAGAAGCTCCTAAATACAAAAAAAGTCACGTCGGAATAGCACTTAAAAAAGTCACCTCTAAGATCATGCGCGATATGATCTTATCCAAGAATATCAGATCAGACGGGCGCCGACTTGATGAAATTCGCCCCATCAATATTGAAACATCGCTACTTCCACGCACTCATGGAAGCGCTCTTTTCACACGAGGAGAGACTCAGTCAATTGCAGTCTGTACCCTTGGTGGTCAGAGTATGGGACAGCGTTATGAAGACTATGAAGGGGATAGCACTCGCAGCTTCTACCTCCAATATTCATTCCCCCCATTCAGCGTTGGTGAAGTCGGGCGCAACGGCCCTCCGGGTCGCAGAGAAATTGGACATGGAAAACTTGCGGAAAAAGCTCTTCGCGCAGCGCTTCCACCTCAAGAGAACTTCCCCTATACAATCCGTCTTGAATCCAATATTACCGAATCAAACGGATCTTCTTCTATGGCCTCAGTTTGCGGTGGCTGTCTAGCAATGATGGATGCAGGTGTTCCTATTCACCGCCCCATCGCCGGAATTGCAATGGGACTCATTTTAGAAGATGACAAGTTTGCAATTCTCTCTGATATTCTTGGAGTTGAAGATGCACTTGGAGATATGGACTTCAAAATCACCGGGGATGAAAAAGGGGTTACGGCCTTTCAACTCGATATTAAAGTTGAAGGAATCACGCCTCAAATCATGCAAGTCGCTTTGATGCAAGCTAAAGAGGGTCGCATTCATATCCTCAATAAAATGCTTCATGCTTGCCCATCCTCTCGCAAAGAACTCTCTCAATATGCTCCTCGTATTGAGCAGATCAAAGTTCCACCAAGTAAAGTAGCCATCATCATTGGCCCCGGCGGAAAGCAGATTAAAGCTATCATTGCCGAAACCGGTGTTGATATTGATATTAATGATCAAGGAGCAGAAGCAACCGTTAGCATCGCATCAAATGATATGCATGCAATGGAGAAAGCAAAAGAGATCATTCACAACCTCATTGCTGAAGTCGAAATTGGCAAAACATACAAAGGGAAAGTTGTTTCAATCGTTCCTTTCGGAATGTTTGTTCAAGTCCTCAGCAAAGAAGGATTATGCCATATCTCTGAAATTGCTCATGCCCGAGTTGAAAATGTCGAGGATCATTACAAAGAAGGCGATCTCGTTGAAGTCAAAGTGCTCGATGTCAATGATCGTGGACAAATCAAACTCTCGCGCAAAGCTCTTATCCCAAGGCTTGAAAGAGAAGAGAGAGCTCCAAGACCGGAAAGTGATGAAGAAAATGAGGCAGGGAATCATCCTCCTAAAAAAGCGATGATGACCCCTAAACCAAGGGCTCCTATCACACCCCCACCGATCATGAAAGCTCCTGAAAAATAGCGCTTAAAACCCAAATTTTTAGGCACAAAAAAACTCCCTCATTATTGAGGGAGTTTTTTTTGTGCCTTATCCTGATTTGAGAGTCCAAGTGATCATAGAAGGATTGCGATAGGAGTCGAGATCGACCCCCTCAAGCTCCGGAATATCTCTATAGCGCACAGCCCCTTTTCTCTCAGAGCGAAGCAGTCGTACACCTCCCCCACATGAGCTTTCATTACCGGACAAGGTGATTAGGTGATCCTTCAGCTGCTGCTGAAGGGCTTTGAGCTCATTGAGTTGCGCCGTTACTTCTACCCATTTTGCCGATACAATAAGCCAGTCAGGATCATCTTTTTCCGTATATTTTTCCGACATAGCAAAATCCTTTTTTGTAAAAAAGGATTATACCATTTCTAAAAAATAAAGACACAGTTGAGATTATACCTGCTGAGGTGAAGGATCCCCTGAAAAAGGTTTTTTATCCTCAATAGGTGGCGGTGGTGGTGGTGTCTTCTTATGAGCCTGCTCATTGATTTTGAGTTGAAGCTGTTTCTTCTCATCACTCCAAGTTCCATCCATAATGGCTTTAAGATCTTGTTGATCTAAAGTCTCAAAATTGATCAATTTTTGTGCCATCAACTCAACTTGAGCTCGATGTTCATTGATAATTTGAGTTGCGAGTGTATGAGCCTCATCAATGAGTTTTTTTACTTCCGCATCAATGAGTTTTGATGTTTCGGGTGAATAATTGCGATCGGCAGCACCGGGCATGAGATATTGATTTGAACGATCCGTATTGTCGTCATAGGCAACAAGACCTAGGGCATCAGTCATCCCCCATTCACACACCATGGCTCGAGCCAGTTTAGTCGCCTGAGCAATATCCATTTGTGCACCACTACAAATATCGCCAATAAAGATCTCCTCAGCAACGCGCCCTCCCATTAAGACAGCGAGTTGATCGAGAAGCTCTTTCCGCCAGTAGCTCACTCTATTTTGTTTTGGGAGAAAGTGGGTTGCACCAAGGGACATCCCACGAGGGATAATCGTCACCTTTTCAACGGAATCGGAATTTTTGACAACGAGACCGACAACTGCATGTCCGGACTCATGGAAAGCGGTTGTTTTCTTTTCATTCTCATCCAATTGCAAACTGCGTCGTTCTTTTCCAAAACGGACCTTGTCACAAGCTGCAATAGCCTCATCTTGAGTCACTGCTTTTCGTCCATTACGAGCTGCGAGAAGGGCTGACTCATTTAAAATATTCATCAAATCAGCACCTGAACCGCCGGGTGTCATTCGAGCAAGAAGCATGAGATCAACACTTGCATCGAGTTTGATTTTTTTGGCATGGACTTTCAGGATTTCATAACGTCCCTTCACATCGGGCAAATCAAGAACGATACGGCGATCGAAACGGCCCGGACGGAGTAGAGCCTTATCAAGAACATCCGGTCTATTTGTTGCCGCGACTAAAATAACGCCCTCATTTGTATTCATCCCATCCATTTCGACAAGCAGTTGGTTCAATGTTTGTTCGCGCTCATCATGACCACCGCCGATTCCGGCACCTCGATGACGTCCAACCGCATCGATTTCATCGATAAACACAATGCAAGGCGCATGTTTTTTTGCCTGATCAAAAAGATCTCGAATACGACTCGCTCCAACACCCACAAACATTTCTACGAAATCAGAACCCGAAATCGAGAAGAAGGGGCGATCCGCTTCACCGGCGACTGCCTTAGCAATAAGTGTTTTACCGGTTCCCGGAGGGCCCACGCATAAAACACCACGAGGGATGCGCGCGCCAAGAGCAGTAAAGCGAGAGGGATCTCTTAAGAACTCGACAATTTCCTCGAGTTCCTCTTTTGCCTCATCAACACCTGCAACATCTTTAAACGTGACTTGCAATGTACTCTTAACGAGCATCTTAGCGGGTGATTTTCCAAAATTCATGGCCGAGCTGCCGGCTCCTTTCATCTGTCTTGCAAAGACAAAGTAGAGAAGGAGAAAGACAGAAAGAATCGGGAGAATTGTAAATAATATGTAACTAATATAATTAGGCGATGGTTCTTGGCTCTTAAATGTCTTTTCAAGCACGACATTTCTAGGTTGATCCGGTGCCTTGAAGTTGAGCGTTTTATTTGCCTCAAAATTATTCCATTCCTTTTGAGCCTGGGAGAACCACTGCTGATAAACTTCCGGATCCTGTCTCTCTAACGCCTTTGTTGTCAGTTCTTTATTATTGAAAAACCAAACAACATCCGCCACCTTAGAGCGTGCTTTGGTAAGCTGAGCTTCATTCGTTTCAAAATCTTGATTGATCACATCAAACTGCTGAACATCTTCCATATAGGTACGCACAGATCTAAGGGCCATTAAACGCACCCCATCATCCATACTATTGATCTCATTTGTAATATTTTGAAGCTCGACAATCGCTACTTTATAGACTCCCAACTGCTGAGCAACGTCCATTTCAGTTGCTGAAAGGGCATTTAAGACCTGCTGTTCGGTGTTCCTAAGAGATGTCTTAATGGACTCTATACCAATACCTAAAGCCGGTGATAGATAGCCTTTAATGAGTTGATTAAGCCCCACACCTAGTTGATTAAGCTGTGTACTATTTGGATGAGAAACTGCCTTATTAAAAAGAGACTCAACATCTTTAAGTGAAATCACTTCAGATGGAACGACGCGATTGAGGACAATCCCATTAGTTAGTTCACTGTTATTGTATGCCGAACTAACGACGACATAACCCTCATGGGGAATTGCAAAGCCCGAAAGCTGAAGGAAATACGTTGCTGCATCAGATACTTTTTGCTTTAAAACGGAAACTTCTCCAAGGAGTCGGATTTTTTCACTCGCCAGTTCGTGATTTTTATCCAGCACCTCAAGATAACGATGTCTTGCTTGTGCATCCTCCGACAGGGTCTGATTAAATTTTCCACTGAATGTCACTAAGTTGTCATTGAGAGATGTCTTGACACTTTGATCCTTTTTAATAAGATCTAAATTCACCAAATGCTCAACTTGATGACTGAACGAAACACTTGCCGATTTAGAATCACTTAAATTATGAATCGTCAAGATAATGAGGATTGCCAAAACGAGAAAAATAAAAATTCCACCCGGAATCCCTTTTTTATTATCTTTTTTCATATTATGCTCATTACTCATTTTATAAATTTAACCAAACACCTAAACCCGTTTACTCCACTAACCATTAACCCTTTATAAATAAAGAAAATGGTAAAAAGGTCGCAGCTCAACACTTAAGCATTGAGACCGTCAACCAATTCTTCAATTCATTTCGGTATATACCGCTCGTCATTCAAGAGTTGTTTTTTTTGTCGCCGGCATCCCCGCTTGGTCGATTTACCTCACCTCTGCGCTATTGTCAATAGCGCGCCCTTTCGGTAAAGGGCCTTCGGCCCGATCGACCATCGCTATAGCCGGCTTCTAAAAATTCCAACTCTTGAATCACTCCCAGTATATAAACCCTCTATTACACGTCGGCTTCAAGAAACTCAATAAAAAAATCCCTATAAAAACCTAACGTATTTTAAGTTATTCTACCTTAAAAGAATAAAAAAAACTACCCTTATGCCCCATTTCTCTCAAAATTTTCCATTGAAAGAGTCATGGTCTTTGAGATATGAAAAGCCCCTTTATGATAGGCCCAAATAGAGTTGCCAACTATCACTTTTTTCCCACTCGTATTTGAATGTGCCAATCGAATCAACGTATTGCGCTGGCTTCGGTTAAGGGCGACATCTATTTTTTCGGCCATGCGATCTAAGAGATGTCCCATTTCAAGCGCCTCATTGGGGAAAGAATCGGGACACAGCACCCAAATTTCATCCCCCCCTCCTTTAATCTTCATAAAAGGATCTGTCTTTCTATCTAGATATTCTTTTAGCTCAAGTGAGCGGTTTGCCATTTCATCAAGCGGTTGTTTAATCCCTTTCTTAAAGGAATGTTCTAAAAAGGGGATTAACTCCATGCGCATTCTTGCCCTTAAAAAGTGGACATCGTCATTGGTTTGATCCTGAAAAAATGCTGTTTTATGAGTATTATGCCAATTTAAAAGATCCTTTTTTTCAAAATCGAGTAGAGGCCGAAAAATCGTCACTCCTTTAAATTGCGATACTTTTTGAAGTCCGCTGAGATGAGTCAGGCGAGCTCCCTCAAATAGTCGTTTAATCACAGTTTCAATCCGATCATCTCGATGATGCCCTAAAACAATCCCCGGCGCATTCATCGATTGAGCATATTCCCCTAAAATGGAAAGCCTCTCTAAACGCAACCGATCCTCGATATTCCCCTTTGAAAAGTCAAAATGGCCAATTTTAAAGCTTTCAAAATGAATCCCCTTCTCTAATGAAAGCTTTTTCAAGACATCCGCTTCCTCCTGACTCTCCTTTCTCCACCCGTGATCGATATAAACAGCATGAAAAAAAATCTTCCTTTTCACCATTAAATGAAAGAGAAGCATCGAGTCACATCCCCCTGATAAGCCAAGGATAAATGGGCGGTCTCCCGATGGGAATTTTTTGAAAAACGTCTGGATTTTGAACTCAATTGGATCTTTCATGGTCTAAATTTTAACTGATCTATATAATTATGCCAAATCTGAAAAGTCTATTTTTATGCCTATTTTATGGAGATATCTCCTCAAAAACTATTTTAGGGTTTTCCTCCTATCGATTTTTGTTTTCTTATCGATTCTCGTCCTCATGCGCATGCAGGAAATTGCCCGATTTGCCACTTTAGGAACAGCTCCTTCCGTCATCGCTCTTTTTATTTTGTTGCAATTCCCTATTATTCTTCCTCTTGCCATTCCTATTTCGGCCCTTATTTCGTCGACTATTTTAATGATGCGCTTGTGCCAAAGCCACGAACTCACTTCGTTAAGGGTCCAGGGATTGTCGGTCAAAGACATTTTATATCCGATTAAAATGACTGCCTTTTTTCTCACTCTTTTTAATTTTGTTATTGTCTCAGAATTGACGCCTACGACTCGGCTCAAAAGCAAAAATCTAATGTATCAGGCAACAGCTCAAAATCCGCTTCTCTTGATGCAGACAAACAAAATCACAAAAGTTAAAAATGCCTATACCGACTTGCATGTCATCAAATCGGGTAAGTCTGCAGAAAATCTTATTTTTTCTTTTCTCAATCCCTCATCTAAAAAAATGAATTTGATTATGGCAGATCAACTCAATGTCGAAGATCAAGGGATCCTGATTGGGGAGCAAGTTCATTTAATTTCTCATCTAAAAACAAAACAGGAAAATGGTTTTGATCATTTGGTCATTGAAAATTATGACCGCATTGAGAACTCCTCCCTTGCAATCGCTTCGCTTCTTCACCAAACAGATATCAAACGCCTTTCTTTGCAACGGCTACGCATTAAACCCCTTCTCATCAAAATGTTTGTTGAAAAAGAGAGAGGCCAGCTCTTTAGGTGCATTTTAGAAATCAGCCGCCGAACCTTTTTATCGTGGATTACATATGCCTTTACGATGCTCGGAGCTATTTTTTCGATACAGATTGGAAGAACCAAGAGAAAAACCGGAGTGCTTTGGATTTTACTCCTATCGAGCCTAACCTTTGCCTTTTATCTCATCGCAAAATCGACGGCTAAAAATCACGCTTGGGCTCTCATTTTTTACTTAATCCCCCTTTGTTCCATTCTCATTGCCAATCGCTTGTACCGCTTTAAAATCGAAAGGGGACTTGAATGATTCCTCTATCCATTCAGACGCGCTATATTTCCTCTCTTTTTTTCAAGCGCCTTTTCTTCCTGCTGTTTTTACTATATCTCTGTTATATCCTATTTGACTATTCGATTCACATGTCGGAGATGGGGCACCATGCAAGTTTAAAATTTCAAGATGTCGTTCTTTATTATTTCTATAATTTCATTAAGAGACTCGATCTTTTACTCCCTTTAAGTTTGCTGATATCGACCATTCATGTCCTAACGTCTCTCAATGCCAATCATGAACTTCTAGCGCTTCTTATATCGGGGCAAAATATCAAACAAATCGTAAAGCCCATTATGATTTCAGGCCTCCTTAGCTCCTTATTCATGCTGGCTATTGTTGAATTTGTGCTCCCTAATGCGCAAGCTTATATCGATCACTTTCAGTCCCAATATCTATCGACACCAACTAACCAAACCGACCGGCAAATTCAAAGCATTACTTTTGACAACAACTCAAAACTGCTCTTTAGCTACCGCAATCTTGAACAAAACGCAATGGAAGATGTTTTCTTTATTCAAAATGATAAAAGCATTTGGCATTTTAAAAATCTAAAAGAAGAAGAAGGGGTGATCAAAGGCTATTTTGTCGATTTTTTTTACAAAGATTCTCATCAACGCTTAGTCAAAGGGCCATCATATGATGAGATGATTGTCCCCTTTTTATCCCCTCCTCTTATCGTTGCTACGGACCAAGAAAAGGAACCTTTTGAAAATCTCTCGATTTCAGAGCTTTTATCTAAAATAATTTACCCCTTTGACCGCTTTCATCGAGATTATTATGAAATCTCAACGCAACTCTATTCAAAACTGGCTATGCCTTGGCTATCTCTTTTAGTTGTCATCGCCGTCATTCCCTTTTGCATTACATTCAGTCGCTCTTCAAAAATATTTTTAATTTATACGATGGCGCTCATTTGTTTTGTCTGCCTTTTTACAATTATAGATGCTTGTGTTATCTTGGGTCAAAATAATGTCGTGCCGCCACCTATTGCCGCTTTTGGACCTTTTGCTTTAATTGCCATGGGTTTTGGAATTCGTTTTTGGCGGATGCGATAAAGGAAAATTGTGCATGAGGAATTATGGCTCAAAATGAAAGTTCTCAAAATTATCAGATGGCGGGACTTTGGAAATTTAAGTCCATTTTTAAAGTCCATTTAATGATTTTTTTGCTCTTTGCCACTTGGCTATCCCCCTATACGCGCCCCCTATGGGATAAACTAGATCACTGGACTTTTGTTGCCCTCAATCATTGGATTGAAAACAGCTCATTTTGGCAAACATTTTGGGCAATGGCAAACCACAAATATGCTGATTGGCTATTTGATGCCTTCATTCTATTATTTGTCGGATCTTATATTGTTAAAGCTCCAAAACACCTAAAGCTGCGAAGAGTTGCCGAAGTGCTTTTTTGTATCATCATCACTGCGGCCACGATTATTTTGATTAATCGCCTTATCTTTAAAGACTGGATTGTGATCCCAAGAAAAAGCCCTAGCTTAGTCACTCCGATGAGCGCACTTCTCAATGAAATCATTCCGTGGATGCACATTAAAACCAGCGCACGCTTTTCTTTTCCGGGCGATCATGGAACTACGGCTCTCATGTTCATTTGTATGATGAACCTACTCCTTGATAAACCAAAAGCCCTACTCGCAACACTTGTTGGTATTTTCTTTATTCTTCCAAGGCTTATTGTCGGAGCGCATTGGCTCACCGATATCATCATCGGCAGCTTATCTATTAGCCTATTTACAATAGCATGGACATTTTTTACCCCCCTATACCACGTTGTTGTTTCCAAACTTGAGTCATGGATGCAAAAAGTAGAACTAAAATTTATTCACCAAGAATAACTAGGGACTTATTTGATATGGATTTTAAACAACTCTTTGATTTTTCACGCTCTACACATACGTTAGCATCAATTGAGCGCCTCCTATTTTGGGATCAGGAAACCATGATGCCCACTCAGGGAATCGATATTAAAACGATGCAAAAAAAAGAGCTTGCAGCCCTTATTCACCATCGCAAAACATCCAAAGAGTATGAAAAACTCCTATCACAATTCATTGCTCTAGACTCAGGAGAAATCCTAAATGATCAGCTCAATGACGATCAAAAGAGGAGTTTGGAGTTGATGCGGGAAGATTATCACAAGATGAAAAAGCTTCCCGTTGACTTTATCACTGAATTTGCCGAAGTGACTTCTAAAGCAACCCACGTCTGGATCGAAGCTCGGCAAAATGACGATTTTGAGCTCTTTGCTCCACATCTTTCCAAAATCATTGATCACATGAAGAAAAAAGCCGATCTTCTTGGTTATATTAATCACCCTTACGATCCGCTTCTGGATGAGTATGAGCCACAAATCACAACTCAGACTATTGATTCTCTTTTCGATCCCCTCAAAAAAGCCCTCATTGATTTAACTCAACAGCTAAGCCACCATTCTATTCCCGATCAGTTCCTCTATGGATCATTTGATCGTACTGCCCAATTTTCCCTTAATACCGGCATTTTAAATAATATGGGCCTCGACCCAAAAAAGGTGCGCCTTGATCAATCCGCGCATCCCTTTTGCATGCCCATCCACCCCACAGATATTCGCTTGACTACTCATGTCCAAGATGCAGGATTTTATCAGGGATTTTCAGCAACAATGCATGAAGGAGGGCATGGTCTTTATGAGCAAGGGCTGGACCCTGATTTCTTTGGTTTACCCCTAGCAGAAGCAGCCTCTATCGGCATACATGAATCGCAATCTAAACTATGGGAAACCTTCATCGGACAATCCTTCTCCTTTTGGAAGGGCTACTACCCAATTGTTCAAGAAACATTTAAGGAACAATTCGAGAATATCTCTTTGGACTCCTTTTTTCATGCCATCAATGCAGTCCGTCCTTCTTTAATCCGCATCCATGCCGATGAAGTCACTTACGGTCTTCACGTCATCCTACGCTACGAAATTGAAAAGGCCTTCATGGAAGGAAAACTTTCAGTCTATGAACTTCCGGAATTTTGGAATGCTAAAATGCATGAATATTTAGGGATTGTTCCTCATACTAATGCACAAGGGTGTATGCAAGATATCCACTGGGCTTCAGGGCTCTTCGGTTATTTTCCAACCTATGCTCTTGGCAACCTCTATGCAGCTCAACTCCACCATACGATGCTTGCTGCCTTCCCGGATTACAATGTGCGCCTAGAAAACCGCGACTTTAAATTTATCCGCGAATGGCTTCTCCAACAGGTGCATCGCCATGGCCGCCGCTACTATCCTCAACAACTCATTGAAAAGGCAACCAAAAAGAAACTCGCCGTCGATGATTTTCTCTCTTATTTGAACAAAAAATATCTCCCCATCTCCGCTCGAGCATAAGGCGTTATTTACTTACTCACCTTACGCAAAAAGGAAGGTGAGTTACTTATACCGAAATGAGTTGAGGAATTGGGATTTTAGCTTTGATGGCGCTTCGACTTATTTCGGTATATACCGCTCGTCATTCAAGAGTTGTTTTTTTTGTCGCCGGCATCCCCGCTTGGTCGATTTACCTCACCTCTGCCTATTGTCAATAGCGCGCCCTTTCGGTAAAGGGCCTTCGGCCCGATCGATCATCGCTATAGCCGGCTTCTAAAAATTCCAACTCTTGAATCACTCCCGGTATACAACGCCTAAAAAAAAAAGCCATCCAAAATTGGATGGCTTTTTCATATAAATAAAAATAAAACGAATTAACGTTTTGAGAACTGGAAGCGTTTACGCGCTTTAGCACGTCCGTATTTCTTACGTTCTTTCTTCCTTGGATCTCTTGTAAGATAAGCGCTATCTTTAAGATCTTTTCTACGCTCTTCGTCTTCTTGAACGAGCGCACGCGCAATCCCTAAGCGAACAGCAACAGCTTGACCTTCGATCCCGCCGCCTTTAACTCTGATTTTTAGATTGTATTGTCCATTCAATTCAAGCAATTCAAATGGAGAAAGAACGATTTGTCTCTGCATTTCAGTGACAAAATACTCTTCCAATGTCTTGCCATTGATAACAATAGCTCCATTTCCTTTTTGCATGCGAACTGAAGCAACAGCTGTTTTTCTTCTACCTGTTCCGATTACTTCTTTGGTCATACTTTAACTTTTTTCCTCAATTTAAATTGAACGGAGGCCAAAATGAAGGGGGCCTTCCCATTACTATAGCCAATATCCCTTAACCATTAAAAATCTTCCACACAGATTTTTTAAACGGCGCGGGGTTGCTGAGCTTGCATATCGTGATCAGAACCTGCAAAGATTCTAAGTCTTTTGACTTGAGCATCCGTTTGCTTTGTTTTTGGCATCATTCCATGCACGGCATGTCGCAAGATTTCAGTCGGTTTTTTTTCCTTTAAAACACGGTAAGGAGTATCTTTTCTCCCACCAATGTGCCCGGTATATGAGCGATACGTTTTTTGAGCTTCTTTAGCCCCTGTCACAATGAGTTTATCCGCATTGATAACAACCACACCATCTCCGGTATCGGAGTTAGGCGTATAATCAATTTTATGTTTTCCCATTAAAACTACTGCCAGTTCGGAAGCAAAACGCCCAAGAGTCTTTCCACTTGCGTCAAAAAGAAACCAATTTCTCTTTGCCATTGCTTGCTGCGTATTGACTAGCGTTGTTTTAGAAAGCTTAATCGTCATGATGATACCACAATCCCTTTCATCGTAATTAATTCTTGAGCCGCCTATCATGCTTATGAGCAATGGCAATCGGCTTTATCTTTTGAAGTAACTAGGATAAGGGTTTAGCATTTTTTTGCCAAGAACAACCCGAATATTTCTTCTCTTCTTGTCAAAAGAGTCAGTTTTAACTAAACTAGAGCAACTATTCTTTAAAAAAAATTATGAGATCAAAGGATTTTTTACCCATGCACACTCCTTCTACCTATTTTATTCGCACTTACGGTTGCCAAATGAATGAGCTCGATACGGAATTGATGGTCGGAAGCCTCAATAAACGCGGCCTTGCTCGCGTCTTCGATGAAGAGCATGCTGATATTTTAATTTTTAATACGTGCTCAATCCGCGATCTCGCAGAGAGAAAAGTCATGGGAAAACTCGGGCAAATTGGAAGGTGGACTAAGAGAAAACCCATTATCGGCGTTACGGGCTGTATGGCGATGGCAAAAAAAGAGAGCCTCTTTAAAAAGCTCCCCCATATCGACTTTGTCCTTGGAACGAATAATATTACCGATCTCGATTATGTCCTCGATGAGGTGATTGCAAAAAATAAAAAAATGATTTTAACACATAAGCAGTTTGAAGAGAATCTCGACTACTTTGTAGCTGAAAGAGACGACAAAGTGAAAGCTTATGTTTCAATTATCCGTGGCTGCAATAAATTCTGCACCTACTGCGTGGTTCCTTACACAAGGGGGCAAGAAGTCTCCCGCCCTCCCGAAGATATTGAAAAAGAGGTTAAACTCCTAGCTCAGCAAGGCTATAAGGAGATTACACTTCTCGGGCAAAACGTTAATAGCTATGGAAAGGATCAACCCGATTGGAACTGCCTTTTCCATGACCTCCTCTATCGACTCGACAAAATTGAAGGCATTGAGCGTATCCGCTTTATGACCTCTCACCCTGTTGACATTACCATTGACTTAATGC
The DNA here is from genome assembly GCA_021734805.1 of Simkaniaceae bacterium. Lineage (NCBI taxonomy): Bacteria > Pseudomonadati > Chlamydiota > Chlamydiia > Parachlamydiales > Simkaniaceae > Simkaniaceae bacterium. Next base: position 23,750 of record JAIPIG010000023.1, on the reverse strand, counting down.
AGGCAATCCGCGACCTCCCCTCTCTTTGTGAATTTGTCCATTTCCCCCTTCAAGCCGGTTCTAACCGCATTTTGAAAAAAATGCACCGCATTTATACGAAGGAAGAGTATTTTGAAAAAGTCGCTCGCCTCAAAGAAATTGTCCCCAACGTCTCTTTAGGAACGGATATTATTGTCGGCTTTTGCACAGAGACGGATGAAGAATTTCAAGAAACCTATGACGCCTTTAAAGAGATCGGTTTCTCCGTTGCATTTATCTTTGCCTATAGCGCCCGTAAAGGAACACCCGCAATGAGATGGAAAGATGATGTTTTGGAAGAAATCAAACAAGAGCGACTTCAAAAACTCCTTGAGCTCTATCATTCTATGCAAGTTGAGCAGTATCAAAACATGATCGGCACGCAAAAAGAAGTCCTGGTTGAGAAAATGGGCAAAAACGGGCTGCTTAAAGGAAGAACACGCTGCTGGCAGAATGTCATTTTCCCCGGCTCCGAAGCGCTTGTCGGAACGCTCCAAACCGTCACTGTCAATGGCTACAACCACCAGACTCTCTTAGCTGAACCGGTAAAATATACCGAAATGAGTTGAAGAATTGGGATTTTAGCTTTGATGGCACTTTGAATTTTTAAAGGAATATCGGCTATCACTATCCGCCCGGGCCGCGTGAGAGCTTGTCCCTGAACAAGACGAGATGGCAGCTTAGCCTCAATTTTCCGTTTCAGAAGACTCTCTCATCGCGTTATTACTGTAGTCCGATGGGGTGTGTTTTTCTTCCTGTAAATGCGGCTATGACAAGTCCCGCTAAAAACCAGGTAACAATGAGATCGGCAAATCCAATGGCTGTAAAGATATTAGAAAACTGCCACCAATTCCAGAAGGGCAGATAGATCATACACCCTGCAGCACAGGCAATTCCGACAACAAAAAACAACCTGCCCACGTAATGAATAATCCCCGACATTTTAGTGAGCCATGTCACAAAAAAAGCGGTCATTATCTGAATAATAAATGCATAGACATAAGTCATTGGATTAATCGCATCTGATAGAGAAGGGTTAATCGCGGCAAACATAAAAATTTGATTCTTTGCGCCGAGCTTTTGTTTTCCTTCAGCCGTTTCTTCCGCTTCCCTTTCCATCCCCTTTGGGGAGGGAAAAAGATAAATAGCGCGCTCATTTCCAATATTGCGCATGATCGTTGTTTGAACACTTGCGCCGCTTTTAAACTCTTTATATGTCATCGTATGCCAAGGCAATACCATCCAAGAAACAACCATCCAGACATAGGCGATGATCGCTCCTAAAATTGTCCCCTTGATAATCGCACCCATAATCGACCCCTTACAGCAAATTAAAAATCTACTTTATAATTTCTTGATTCATTCTGCAAGATGCTTTTTGAATTCGGCCTCACTCATTAAAGAAATATGGAGCGATTCGGCTTTTTTGAGTTTGGATCCTGCATCGTCACCGTACAAGAGATAATCGGTTTTAGCAGAAACGGATCCGGCCACCTTCCCCCCTCTCTCTTTAATCAATGCTGCCGCTTGCGAGCGGGTAAATGCTTCAAGAGACCCTGTCAATACAAACGTTTTTCCATTGAAAGGGTGCTCTTTTATATGCTTTTGCTTGGGCATCGTGGGAGTAACGCCGAGCTGAAGGAGCGTATTAATCTCATCGATATGCACCGGATTATCTAAATAATCGACGACTGATTGAGCCACTTTTTCACCAACACCTTCGAGAGCGATCAGCTCCTCTTCAGTGAGATTAATAAATGCATCTAAGCTTCTACAATAGTTAGCGATCAATTCGGCAATTCCCTTTCCGACATGTTTGATTCCAAGAGCTAAAATAAAACGGTAAAACTCCCTTTTCTTTGAATCTTCAATTGAATCGATTAAGTTTTGAGCCGATTTATCTTTAAACCCCTCGATAGACAGCAAAACTTCTTTTTTAAGGCGATAAATATCGGAAAATTTTTGCAAAAGATGGGCTTGGGCCAACTTTTCTACAATTTTCTCCCCAAGGTTTTCAATATCCATGGCTTCTTTGGAAGCAAAAAAGATCAACTTTTTTAAGTTTTGCGCAGGACATTCTTGATGATTGATGCAGCGAAAGGCTACCTCTCCCTCTTCTTGCATAACAGGCGATCCACAGCTCGGACATAGCGTAGGCATTGACCATGCCGGTGCCCCTTCTTTTCTCTCGGAGTAGTCAACCTCAACCACTTTGGGAATCACATCGCCCCCCTTTTCAATCCAAACCGTATCGCCAATGCGAATATCTTTGCGATGGATCTCATCGATATTGTGGAGTGTTGCTCTTGCAATGGTACTTCCCGAAACAAAGACCGGCTTGAGTTCTGCAACCGGGGTTAATACCCCCGTGCGCCCCACTTGAGTGGTAATATCCTCGATCAGAGTCTTTGCTTTTTGTGCCGCAAATTTATAAGCAACGGCCCACCGCGGTGTCTTTGCTGTGGTTCCGAGTCGTTCTCTATGCTTAATATCATCGAGTTTAATCACAATGCCATCGATTTCAAAAGGAAGTGTTCCCCGCTCTTTTTCAACACGCTGAGCAAAAAGCATGATCTCATCCACATTCTTTGCAATGGCCATTTGATCATGAGCGAATGTGGGGAATCCCAAATTTTTTAAATAGTGAGCTACATCTTTTTGGAAATCAACCCCATGACTTGAATCCTCAATGATACCAAATGCAATGAGATCGAGTTTGCGTTTATAGACTTCACGCACATCGAGTAGTTTTAAAGACCCCGCGGCCGCATTCCGAGGATTTGCCCAAAGCTCCTCCGCTACTGCCTTGCGTTTTGCATTGAGCTCTTCAAAGACTTTAACAGGCATAAAGACTTCAGCTCTTACTTCTAAAACATCGGGAATATTTTTACCTTTTAAACGAAATGGTAAATTTTTAATTGCCTTCACGTTTTGTGTGATATCATCTCCCTTTTTCCCATCGCCTCGCGTCAGCCCACAAACTAAGACGCCCTTTTCATAACGAAGGGAAATAGCAAGCCCATCCATCTTATATTCGACAAAAAAGATAGGCTCATACCGCTCGAGCAGCTTTTTCGTCCTTTTAATAAAATCTGCAAGTTCTTCTTCACTATAGGTATTGGCTAAAGAGAGCATCGGCGCTGCATGGCTTTTTTGCTTAAAGCCCGAGTGGCTCGAATCAGAGATCGTCTGTGTAGGAGAAGAAGCCAAAGTCCAATCGGGATGCTCTTGCTCCATCGCTTCGAGATCCTTGTAGAGCATATCATATTCGTAATCGCTGATCCGGGGGCGATTTTCGATATAGTAGAGCATATCGTGATGTCTGATTGTTTCAATCAGTTGAATATAGTCTTCGTATGTCATGCACCTTTTAACCAAATTTGACCTCAAAAATTGCCGTTACAAAAGGAGCTAACGAAAAATTGACTCTCCCCTGATCAACTGTGAGATTGGAATTGATCAGACCACACCCCATAAATAGCTCCGATTCACTGTTAAAAACTTCTTTGATAGATGAAAGAGTATGAATATGAATAGTATACTCCGGATACTGATTTTGGCTAAAGTTATGAATCACCAAATGTTCGAGCCCCCCACCTTTTCTCAAGTAAGAGATGACTCCTCCCCCCCGATCATCACAAGCGATCCACTGAAATCCATGTGGCATATGATCACTTTCCCAAAATGACGGCACATCGAGATAGAGCTTATTGATTGCTTTTACACACCGCTGCATTCCTTGATGTGTGGGATAAGCGAGCAAAAACCAATGGATCTCCTCTTTTTCATACCATTCATTCCATTGTGCAAACTCCCCTCCCATGAAAATGAGTTTTTTGCCGGGCAGGGTCATCATCATCGTGTATAAAAGCCGGGCATTAGCAAATTGCTGCGCTTGATTCCCCGGCATTTTTCCAATTAATGAGCGCTTTTCATGGACAACTTCGTCATGAGATAAAAAGAGAGCAAAATGCTCGCTAAATGCATACATGAGATAAAATGTGATCAAATCATGACGGTGCGCGCGATAAGGAAAATCCGTCGAAAAATATTTTAACGTGTCATTCATCCAACCAAGATTCGATTTGAAATCAAATCCGAGCCCACCCTGACTAATGGGGAAGCTCACAAGGGGGTAAGCGCTCGACTCTTCTGCAATGGTGATCACACCCGGAAACTTTTCATGAACAAGCGTATTGAGCTGTCTTAAAAAAGCTACGGCTTCTAAATTCTCAGGACCGCCATATTGATTCGGCCTCCATTGCCCCGGATCCCGCCCAAAGCTCAAATAAATCATCGATGAGACGGCATCCAGTCGAAATCCATCGAGATGCATCACCTCAGCCCAATAGGCAACCGAAGCCAGCAAAAAATTGGCCACTTGCGGCTTTCCATAATCAAAAATGAGCGTATTCCAATGGGGATGAAATCCCTTTTGAGGATCACTATATTCATAAAGACAGCTTCCGTCAAATTGAGCTAGGGCAAAGACATCTGTTGGAAAATGCCCTCCTACCCAATCGAGAATCACAAAAAGGCCTTCCTGATGCATATGATTCATAAAAAACTGAAAATCTTGCACTGAGCCAAAGCGCGATGTCGCAGCAAAATATCCCGTCACCTGATACCCCCATGATTCATCAAGAGGATGTTCCGTAATAGGCATCATTTCAATATGCGTATAATGCATCTCTTTGCAATACTGAGCGAGCTCGACTGCAATATCGCGATAGTTCATGAATTGCCCGTCCCGGCGCCTCCATGAACCTAAATGCACCTCATAAATATTCATCGGAAGACAATTGTGATTGCGATTCTTTCGCTGCTCAATCCACTTTTCATCCGTCCATAGAGCGGAGTGGATATTGGCCACCATAGAAGCAGTTGAAGGGCGCTTTTCCGATGCAAAAGCAAAGGGATCGGCACGCATTTGCACATGACCATGGCAGTTGCGAATCGCATATTTATATATCATCCCCTCAAAAGCACCGGGGATAAAAATTTCCCAAACCCCACACCCTGAAAGTTTATTCATCGGCCATAGATATTCGCTAAAATGATTGAGATCACAGGCAAGAGAAACGCATTGAGCATAAGGTGCCCATACGGAAAAGCGCACCCCCTGAACTCCATCGACTTCCATCAAATGAGCCCCAAGACGTTGATAGAGCGCGTCATCCCTGCCCATTAGAAAATGATAGAAATCACTCTCCGTTAACATCGGTGCAAAGGCATAAGGATCATGAAACCACTGCCCGCTTTTATAACAAACACGGTATTCTTTGGGTCCAAGCGTCTGCTTGGTTGCAATTTCAAACACCCCATCCCGGGTTGCCTGCATTGCCCTTTTTTGTCCCTCAATTTCAATCTCTATCTTCTCGGCATCAGGGAAATAAACACGCACCACATGATCATGCGGACCTAAAAAAGAATGGGGCGATTCATACATATCAGACTCAGAACTATCGTTTGATAGGATATTCCGAATATATAATGCATCCCCATAAAGAAATCAAATAAGAGAGTCCTCTATAACCAAAATAAATGAAGAAATTGGATTGCGAGCACATGGATCATTTTCATGATTCTCATAGAGCTCGACTTTGCAACTCAGATTATTAATCAATTACAAAACGAGACCTGCAGAAAATGCCATTTGGGGTTTTATTTCTTTTTGTAACTCAGCTCTATAACTGAAATCACGATCCAACCATAATTGACTAATCATCTTTGCTTTGCTTAAAGCCGGGTGAGCTACTTTGAATTTTCTGATATAACTATCCGCTAAGTGTCTACTAAGAGATCGATCATATTGGTCTTGAGAAAACATAGTATAAATAGCATTTATCGGTTCAATGGTTACTAATGTAATTGCCATAGCAACGATTGCAAATGGAAGTTTAAGAATGTGAATACATCCGATTAACGCCGTCATCATCATACTGCGACTTGTATCTGCTCTTACAATGCTAACTTCTCTACATCCAAGAGAACCGATGGCTGAACTATGTAAGCTTAAATTTTTCGGCCTTGATCCGCTAACCTCTAATTCTACCTTTTCTCCAATGAAGTAATGATTGAGTTTTTTGAGTGTATGATCAACTAGAGGATCTCCCTTCATGTTATAGACAATAGCTTGTGTATCCTCAACTTTACCCGCAGCGACAAGTTGATTCCATTGATGGCATGCTGATCGATTAATTGAGGGGGCATTAAATGCCATCACTTGTTCAACTTGATCATAAATTCCTTCTTCAATCATCATTTTTTGTGCAATCGCACCCCCAAGACTATGTCCGGTAAGTCTAGTTTTTTTGCCATGTTCTTCTTGGAGTTCTTTTAGAATTTCTATAAACTCATGTTTATTTGATTGAACAACCCGATCTCCAACACTTGCATAAAATCCCGTTAATAATCCGCTCATTCCTCTTAGACCGAGCGATGATCTCACTGTACTAAAGTTAGCGGGAGAAGTCCCTCGAAATGAAATAATGGGATGAGCAAATTTGCAATCATTACTGGGCCTAAATATATAGGCTAGATTACCATCGCCTAAATCAGAAGCCATCGTTTTGTAGCCCACTAAAACCGAATTTCCCTCATCATCTAATTGCGGAATAAAACACTCTTCATCCGTATCAATCTTCGAATAAGTCAAACACTTTGCAACGAGCTCCATCACCATTTTTTGGAAAATTAGAGGATTTCGATCTTCTATTTTTTCGTTATAGTCGTTATGTATCCCTTTCAGCATCTTAGCGATGTCTTTAAGTGAGTGTATTCCCGTCTTATGCGGATTCGAACTCACGGTATTGGAACCGGCAAACATAGCACCATCAAATACTCTATTAGCAATAGTTACAATGGGGCTATCGCCCCCTTCCTCATGTTGTGAAGAGACTGCCGATAAAAGCGGAGCAGAAAGAGAATTATTAACAGGTCTATTCATATTATATTTCTAATAGTTATGTATTTATATAACTATTATAACATAATTTGAATTTATTATATCAGTTTTTAAAGCGATCTAAATAATAATTGTGCTTTGCAATAACCCTTAAGGGTGAGTGAGTTAGGCGTTCCGTATCGGTCCACCAGCGGTCAACTGTGAGCCGATAGCTCTTGAGTTTCTTGGGGAATTTGATTATAAGCTTTTGATTATCCGTTGCATAGATCGCAACTCGTTTCAGCTGTTTTTTACTCCATTCGAGGTCAATTTTACCAAATGAAGTTGTTACCCCTTTTAATCTTCCCGAAACGAAAGACGGGAGCAGGTGAGGCAAAATATAGATTTCCTCCCCTTCTATTTTTACAAACAGACTTAGGATCAATGACTTAAGTTGATTTAATATCAGAGCCGGATTTTGGGTTGAAGTGGTTTTTGTAACCCCTTGAAAATCAGTATCATTGGCTCTGGGAATAAACATGTCTTCAAAACCGGCTCCGTAGAGCGCTAGAAGATCGGTTTCCGCCTTTTTTAAATCCCTCTCTTCTAAATGCTGTTTTAAATGTCCAAAGAGCTCAAATGCCCCTTCCATTTTGATTTCTTCATCAATTATTGGCGTCTCTTGAGCAAGCGCAAATAGGAGGGGGAGAATTTCTTTCAGATCGCTTCGGCGCGCAATAAGTTCGGCATCTTGAGCTTTATTGCATCCCAAAAAGAGCTGCGCTCTTTTTCCCATCGGAGGGGTATATGGCATCTTAAAGAGAATCAGCTCGTCTTTTTTAAAATAGACATCTTTGACATTTTGAAAATCAATAAGGATACCTTTACGGGGCATTTTCTCAAATTTTAATATCAAGTTTTCTCGATCTCGAAACATCACATAGCGAAAGTAACCGGTTGCCGTTTCCATGAACACAATCACTTTTCCCCGGTCGATTTCTTGTTCAACGGTAAAATTGGAAATGGGGCCTTTCACTTCCATCGATAGGGAGAACTCTTGATCTGATATGAAATCTTGAAATTTAAGAATCCCGGGCGCAAATGCAACAGCCACTGTTGTTTTTGGAATTAAACAGCGGGTCGGAATTTGATGGGAAAAGGGTTTGAGTGTTTGTCTAATTTTAATTGTGAACATATGCTTGCACAGGAAAAACGACCTGACCAATGAATCCTTCTGGTGTATTTTCCTCTAATACTACCTCAATTATTTCATTTGGTCTATAACCCATTTTGGGAATTTTAACATGTAAGAAATTATCCGTATGCCCACTGATCCAATCGGGATCCGTTGCATCCACATTTTCTAAGAGAATCTTCATTGTTCGCCCGACAAATGGCTCGCGCAGCTCAAAAGCTATTTTCTCCGCTTCTCTTAAAACAAGTTGACGCCGCTCTTCAATCACCTCTTTGGGAAGATGATTAATAAAGCGAGATGCGCGCGTTCCCGGTCTTGAGCTATAAGGAAACATATGTACCTTAGCAAACTTAATATCGCGCATCACACTCAGTGTTTCTTGAAAATCTCTCTCAGTCTCACCGGGGAAACCAACGATAATATCTGTCGTAAATGTGAAGTCGGGACAGGCACTCTTTAAGCGGTAGACCGCATCATAGTACTCTTCTCGCGTATATTTGCGGTTCATCTTTTTTAAGGTGACATTTGAACCTGCCTGCAAGACAACATGCATGCTATGACATGTTTTTTTCCCTTCAATCACCGCCCTTAAAAGATCATCATCCACTTCATCGGGATCAATCGATGAGATGCGAATTCTCTCAAGGCCATCGATCTCATCAACCAGCCGTACGAGGTCTGAGAGCCGATCCTTAGGTTCTTTGCGGGCCACTCCCCCATCAAAATCTCCAATATTGACACCTGTGAGAACAACCTCTTTAAAACCATTGGCGACTAAGCCCTCGATCTCTCGAAGAATATCTTTTGTTTTTTTGCTGCGCGAGCGCCCTCTAACATAGGGAATAATGCAGTAAGAGCAAAAAGAATTACACCCATCTTGGATTTTGACGAATGCGCGTGTATGGGCATGAAAGTGTTCAATTGAAAACTCCGGGACATCTTCGCCCGGAAACATTTGAGCAATGAGCTCTTCTTTTTCCAAATTGGAAATCACGGCAGATACGCCGGGCATATTTTGAAGATCTTCTTTGGCCCTTTCCGCTAAGCACCCGGTAACAACAATGCGCGAGGTGGGATTTTTTTTTGCAAATTGATTGATTTGATAACGACTGCGCTGATCGGCAGACTCGGTGACGGTACAGGTATTGACAATACAAATATCAGCCGCCTCCTCACCGATCACCTCAGAAAAACCCATCTTAATTAACTGGTCCCGATAGGCTTGGGATTCATACTGATTGGTTCGACAGCCTAGAGTAACAACTTTAAATGATTGATTGCGCATGTTAAAAAATTTCTCTACAAAAAAGAGAGATTATACGCAATTTTCGCATGTATACGCAAGCGTTTTATACTCAAGTTCGGCCGGAATCTCGACCACCATCACAATATCATTTTCTTCATACTCCGAAGACATCACCTTTCCATCCTTCATCAGCTCGGAAATCAGCCCATATTCACTTTGGGGAATCTTGAGCTTGACCACCCTCCGCAGAGAACTAATTTCTTTCATCATCATATCAAAAAGCTGCTCAAATCCCTCCCTTGTCTTTGCAGAAATGACAACCGTTTTGGGATATTCGAGTTTGTAGCGGCTTGCGACGATGGGATTAGAACAAAGATCGATTTTATTGAGGACGGTGATCATCGGCTTATGGTTGGCTTTGAGCTCTTTTAAAACGGCTAATGTCTCTTTTGCATGTTCTTGCGCCATAGGGTGACTAATATCGATAATGTGAATCAAAATATCAGTATAAAGGACTTCTTCCAAAGTACTTTTAAATGCTGCGATGAGGTGGTGAGGCAATTTTCGGATAAACCCGACAGTATCGACTAATAAAATATGCTGGTTATTCGGCAAGACGTACTGCCTCGTCGTCGTATCGAGGGTTGCAAAGAGTTTATCTTCCATTAAGACCCCGGCATCTGTCAGGGCATTCAGTAGAGTTGATTTTCCAACATTCGTGTATCCGACAATGGCAAAGGTAGGAATTTTGTTCTTGAGGCGTTTCTGACGCTGTTGCTCGCGTTGTTTTCTCACCTCTTTGATTTCCTGATCCAACTTTGCAATGCGCGCCTTTAAAATGCGGCGATCGATCTCGATTTGTTTTTCCCCTTCCCCTTTCAAATAGCCTTTACCACCGACTTTTTGACGTGACAAGTGAGTCCATAACCGTTTAAGTCTTGGCAATTGATATTTAATCTTGGCAAGTTCAACTTGAAGCGTCGCTTCTTTTGTTTGAGCACGGGCAGCAAAAATCTCTAAAATGACTTCCGTCCGATCGAGAACCGGTTTTTTAAAATGCTTTTCCAGGTTTTTTTGTTGATTGGGGGTGATTTCATCATCGAAAACAATGACATCGACTTCAAGCTTATGTGCATATTCGGCGAGCTCTTCCAGCTTCCCGCTACCGATAAATGTCGCTGCATCATATTTTTTAAGTGGGCAGAGGTGAGCGCTTAACGATTTAAGCCCAAGCGTTTCAATCAACGCTTCAAGCTCATTTAAATGCTCTTCGCAAATATAGCGATCTTCTTTGCTAAAATAAGCTCCGACGAGAAGAGCGGTTTTAACCTCGTCGATATTTTCTCGTACTTCTTCTGTCGTCTTCTGTGTTGTCAATCTAATTCCTCAAAAATGAATCTTTAATCCGTCATAACTTAAAGCAATCCCTTCCGGCAATTGCTCTGAAATTCTTTCATGTTCAACCTCATGCCCCATATGAATGAAATATGTTTTTTCTGCACCGACTTTTTGAGCAAAGGCAATAGCTTCTTTGATGTTAAAATGCACAGGTGAATCACTTTCTCTCAAAGCACTAACAATGAGTGTTTTCACATTTTCTAAATCTGAAAAAATTGTATCCGAATATGTCCGTATGTCAGTGACATACGCAAAGTCATGAATACGAAAACCAAGCACCTTCATCATCGCTTGTTCATAGGTAAAGAAATGAATGGGAATACTTAAAAATTCACAATCTCCTCGATCCCCATCGATCACTTTTAAGGCGAGTTGCGCTTTTTTAGACATCCCTTCGATATCTTTTTTGAGGAGATAGAAATATTTTTTTTGAAAATCTTCATAGCTCGATGCATGCATCAAAATGGGGATGGCCATCTTTGTTCTGTAATTGAAAATACGCAAGTCATCAATTCCGGCAATATGATCATAATGCATATGGGTGATAATCACCCCATCGATATGTTGGATCTGATTCGAAAGAGCTTGCGCACGAAAATCAGGAGAGGTATCAACGACAAGGATTTTATTCTCGATTTCGATCAAGAGCGATGAGCGAAGGCGCTGATTGCGTGGATTTGATGACTTACAAACACTGCAATTGCACCCAATCACCGGAATTCCGGTTGAACTACCTGATCCAAGAACTGTGATAGTATTGTTTTTCATAGAAAAAAAATAATTCATTTCATCGATTTACTCAAGCAGCATCTCATTTGGAATCATTTCCACATGATTCCGATCTATTGCACTAGCGAGAAGTTGTGAGCAATAGGCATGATAAAGAAGCCCTCTCGATCCCATTGCAGTCAGTATCCAAACTCGATTCGATAGTCGATTGAGGTAGGGAAGATAGCTTGATTTCTTAGCCAGTCGCATCCCCGCTTTAACATCAATCACTTCAAACGCGTCTTGAATGGATAAATACTCACCTGCTTGCCGAAAAATATCGCAGATCGCTCTGTTGTTATCGGGCGGCTCATCAAGATGATCATACTCATAAGTCGATCCAAGATGATAGATACCGGGCTTTTGACTTGGGGCTAAATACCCTTTGCCAAGAATGCTCGGCAACTCCCTTTTCCCACTCCATTTCACTTGTAAAATTTGACCGCGATTTATTTTAAAGCCGCGCTCTTTTAAATTGAGAAGACGATCGGAACCTGCCCCAAGTGTTAGGACAACAGTATCAAAATCAGCACACTCATTGGGCGATTCTATCGCTACTTTTTTGAAGTCGAGGCCTAGCTGAATACATAGATCAAATAGTGCTTTGATGTAGTGTTCTGAAAAGATTGTCATTCCGGAATGAATCCAAAAACTTCTTTTTCCCTCTTTAATAAAGGAAAAGCATTCCTTAGCATCACTGACGTCATCTCGTATCTTACAAAGATGATCGAATCGCTCCTCTTGTTTTTCATTCACGGCAACCCGAAGCATTTTAACCGGTGCAATCAAACGTTCCATTGAATGTTTTTGAACTTCTTCGATGAGTTGACGCGTTGCACTGACTCCCTCCTTCTCAAAGAGACTAATGCGCGCCATTTGTCCGGGGAAGGGATGGACTAGCCCCGAAGCGACTGAGGAGGTGTTATTTCCAATCTCGTTTTGATCAAAAAGAGTGACTCTGTATCCAAGGCGAAGTAGGTAATAGCAAGTCCCTAAACCGGCAAAACCGGCTCCAATAACAGCAACGTGTTTAGATCGATTCACTTGCTGATGCCGTTTTTTTAATGAGATAAAAACTCTCTACTGAAAAATTAAAGAAAAAAAGAACAATGGGCGTTAAAGCCGCCGTAAAGGGAATCATCATAAAGAACCATTGCATTCCCGATTTAATCGGAGATTTGATTTCAATAAGCCCTGCTTGGGCGATGGATGCCGATGCAATGAGCAATAATAAAGTGAAGATCAAAGGCAACACGCCAATCAAAAAAAGTAAGAGGTGAGAGAAGACATGCGCTTTAAAAAAATGAAGAGAGGATGGAATGAAGTGGGAATCATCAAACTGTTTAAAGGCAATATAAGGCGTCGCAAAAAAGAGGGTAAATAGGCAGAGCACCGCCAAAAACAATGAGCTCAACGCTAATACGAATGGAGCAAAAGATAAAATCAGTCCGATTGACTCTCCAATATAGGGAATTTCACGTAAAAGATAAAAGATGCCCATTAACATCCAGATAATTAAATAGCTCATTACAAAGGGAAGTGACACTTGCGTTACATTGATAAGAAGTCGAAAAGATTTTGATAAAACTTCGCGGTAGGAAAACTCCACCCCCTTCACTTCATTGTAATAAATGCGGGCAAAGAAAACGCCTAATGCCAATAAAATCCCCGATACGAGAAAACCGGGAAGAAAATACATAATCAACTTAACCCAAATGCCGCTCATGGCGCCGAGCGTGTGACACATCACAACGAAAATCCCACAAAGAAGAAGGAAACCAAAAAGAAAAAGACATTTTTTCTTCTGTAGAGCCTTTTGCCATGCACGACTAAAAATTAATTCAATATCTTTGAGGGTCATCACAATTCTCCCTTGAGAGCAAACGAAATATCAGAATAACGGAAAAACGGTTATTTTCAAATATGAATGATCCCGTTACCTCGACTTTGTAACTTTTTGGACCCGAAGGCCTCGAGATATTTGTTTTCAGGGGAGTTATTAAACCCTAGAAGGGGTTTTTTACCCCTTCTAGGGTTTAATAATCTCCCGGTTCGACCATAGGTCGAACGCATGATGCGCAAAGACCGAGGCAGGCGGGCCCAAAAAGTTGCAAAGTCGAGGTTACAAAGACGAGGTATAAATATAGCGAGGGCGGACGATAGGCGTTCCTTTACCGCTCCTGGCAATACAGCGCTCATAAATGATTTGTGTTGTAATCCCAATCACGCGCGCCATGCCAAATAGCACTGTGAAATATTCGGGATAGGGAAAGCCGGCAGCAGATAAAACACTGCCTGAAATTCCATCTACGTTGGGGTATGGATCAGATATTTTGGGGTTTTTAGATAATACTTTAGGCCCGGCTTCGCGCAATTTAAGTGCCGTTTGAATCAATGAGTGATTGGGGAAATGTTTTTTGCCATAATCATAAAATATCGTGGCTCTTGGATCTTCTACACGCAGAACGGCATGTCCAAATCCATAAACCAGTTCTTTATGATCGAGAAGATTTTGAATATAATTCTCCACATCTTGAACGGTTGCATCTTCTTTGAGGCTATCTAGAACTTGTTTGACAAAGTTCAAACTATCTTGGTTGGCCTTTCCATGGAGATCTCCTTCTAAGGCGCTCATGGCTGCTGACATCGAGCCAAATATATCCTCATGGCCTGATGCAACGGCTTTGCCCACAAAAACAGATAAATTTCCACCGCCATGGTCGAGATGAAGAACATGAAAAAGCTTAAAGACCTCTGCCATCAGATGATGATCTTTTTTAGGCACATTAAGCATTTGGACAAAGCGATCGATATAGCTTAAAGAGACGTCGGGGAGCGGTGTTTCACCCCATCCGGCATGATGATTAATCACCGTTGCGACTAAGTGGGGCATTTTTGCCATCAGATTCATTCCGTCTTTGCGATAATCCCCCGTAGATTCGAGCATGCCCAAAATTAATAGACTAGCAGAAAGCAGTTTCATAGGATGGCCGTCTCTTGGAAGGGCATGAATATGGCGAATCACCGCATTCGAAAGTTGGCTTCTCTCTTTGAGTTCTTTAATAAACGTTTTAAACGCAACATCTTGACCTTTTTTCCCGGAATAGACCAAATACATCACCTCTTCAGGTGGTAAAAATGCGAGATCTTTAACGGCAATATCCCGATAATACAATCCCGTTTGAGGATCGACCTTTGAGGTCATACAATAGCCGACGGGATAGCCCCGCAACCCCGTATCTAAATGATCCTTTGTCACTTCAAATAATATTTCACTCATATTCTCTTTGGACCTCAACTTTTTAATAAATGGGCGACCATCTCTCGCTCTTCCTTTAATTCAGTTTCCGTTAAATGAATTTTCTTTTCTAAAAAGGGATCGAACTGAAACTGTTTGCGTATTTCATATTTTCCTACCCCATGAGAGAGAAGAGGAAATGAAAAAATCAAATTTTCATCGATTCCATAAGGATTACCCTGTGAATAGACCCCACTTGAAAAGGGATGATGGCTCGAGTGAATATTTTTAATGGCATCGATGATGGCATTTGCTGCCGAAGCTGCAGATGACTTACCCCTTGCAGCAATGACTGTTGCCCCCCTTTTTTGAACCATATCCATAAATGTCGTTTCAAGCCACTCTCGATCTTGTATGACCGTTTCTATCGGCTTACCTTTGATTTTGGTATTCACGATATCGGGAACTTGGGTCGATGAGTGATTGCCCCAAATAACGAGATCCTCTACCTCATTGAGATCGCAACCCGCTTTTTGCGCGAGCTGATATTTCGCCCGATTATAATCGAGTTGCGTCATGGCAAAGAAATGTTCTTTTTTTAAATTGGGCGCATGGTGCATTGCTACAAGGCAATTTGTATTGCAAGGATTCCCAACGACAAAAACAACGGCATCTTTCTTTGCACCTTTGTTAAGCGCCTTCCCCTGACCTACGAAATGCTTGGCATTTTCTTGCATCAAATCTTTGCGCTCCATGCCCGGACCTCGGGGTTTTGCCCCCACTAAAATGGCTAAATCAACCTCTTCAAAAACTGCTTCAACATCAGAGAATAAATGCATCTCCTTGAGTAAAGGATAGCTGCAATCCTCCAGCTCCATATGCACACCCTTTAAAACTTCCCTGCATTGGGGCATATCGAGCAAATTTAAAATAATAGGTTGATCCCTCCCGAGCATTTCGCCGCTGGCAATGCGAAATAACAAACTATATGCGATTTGGCCTGCAGCTCCGGTAACTGCAATTTTAATTGGCGCCTTTGTCATGTCCTATCCCCTATTCGGTATAAGTGCTTTATTTCTAACTCAACCCACTTCGCTATCGAATGTCAATATAATTTTTTATTTCTTTGCGAATGCTATCACGTACAAAAAACCTATTGAGCAGTTAGCTTTGAAAATGTTATATTTTAAGGCATGTTTTTCCTGTGTTGTGGGCTATGACAAAATATATTTTAGTTCTATCTTGCCGAGATGATTATGGAATTGTTGCCGCAATTTCGACTTTTCTGACAGAGCAAAAAAGTTTTATTACGGAGCTTTCTCAGTATGGTGATCCGTCAACGCAGCAGTTCTTCCTGCGCACTGAGTTTGAAACTCAGCCTACGATGACTGTAGAGACACTCTCTTCTCAATTTCAACCGATTGCCGATATCTATGGAATGACTTTTCAATTTAGGGCAAAAGATACGCGCTTTAAAGCGATGATTCTCGTTTCAAAACAAGGCCATTGTTTAAATGATCTCTTGCATCGCGTCCAAATGGGCAGCCTTAATATGGATGTGCAGTGCATCGTATCCAACCACAGCACACTTGAGCATATGGCAAAATGGCACTCAATTCCTTTTTACCATCTTCCCATTGATCAAAACAAAGAAGAGCAAGAACAACAAATCCTCGACATTGCCGAAAAAGAGTCGATTGATCTCTTCATTTTAGCCCGTTATATGCAGATCCTATCTAAGGATCTTTGCCAAAGTCTTAAAGGAAAAGCGATCAACATTCACCACTCTTTCTTACCGAGCTTTAAGGGAGCGAAGCCCTATCACCAAGCTTATGAGCGCGGAGTCAAAATTATTGGCGCTACAGCGCATTATGTGACTGAGCATCTCGATGAGGGGCCGATCATTGTACAAGAAATCGATCCGGTGAAACACTCTCATTTACCAAAGGATTTAATCCAAATTGGATATGACAATGAAAATCGAACGCTTGCCCGCGCTGTCAAACTGCATACCGAAATGCGCATCATGGTCGATGGGCATAAAACGGTTATTTTTGATTAACACAAAAGAAGGGTATGATGGAATTAACGGAAGAAATTCGCCGGGTCATTGAATCAAATATCGAAACTGAAGAGGTCTATGTTTTAGACCCTCAAAACGATCAAACTCACTTGCAAGCGATCGTTGTCTCCAAGAGTTTTGAAAACACTCCCCTTGTAAAAAGACATAAGCTTGTCATGGGGTCTTTGAAAAACCACTTTGCGACGACACTGCACGCTTTAGCGCTTAAAACATACACTCCCCAAGAATGGGAAGAACAAAGGAGTTCATAAATGACACTACTTGAAAATACAATGCAAGAGATTGAAAAAGACATTCAAAATCACCGCATTATCCTCTACATGAAAGGAACTAAAGATATGCCCCTATGCGGATTTTCAGCAAGAGTGGTTGATCTTCTCAACGATTGTCATGCTGAGTTTGTCACACGCAATATCCTCGATAGCCCTGAATTGAGACAGGCGATTAAAGAATATTCAGACTGGCCAACACTTCCACAACTCTATATTGACCAAGAGTTCGTTGGAGGATGTGATATTGTGGTTGAGCTCTACAATTCGGGTGAACTTCAAAAACTAATTAACAACGAAAACTAATGATGAATGAGCTTCTTTTCTTTGGCCACTTAACAGTGATTGTTGCGTTTACATTTATTGCACTTCGTCTCGGGAAAGAAGCTTTGATGATCCTCATTGCCGTTTTTGCTCTCCTCGCTAATGTCTTTATTGTCAAAGAGACATCTCTTTTTGGACTGACTGTTACTTGTACGGATGCATTTGCGGTAGGATCTCTTCTCGCGCTCAATCTATTACAACAATACTACGGAGAACAAAGCGCTAAAAAAACGGCCTTGCGCTCTTTATTAGCTCTTGCTGCATTCCCCGTGTTATCTTTAATCCACCTCTTCTATCAGCCCTCTATTCACGATACCGCCCATGAAGCTTATTCCATTATTTTTTCCCATTCACCACGCATCATCTCTGCATCACTCTTCTCTTTCTTTATCGTTCAACGCATTGATATTCTATTTTTTGCCTTCTTGAAAAAGAATTTTTCTAAAGTCCCCCTTTTTATTCTCATGGCGATCTCTCTTAGCATAACACAAACGCTTGACACGATCATGTTTTCATTCCTCGGTCTTTATGGGATCATTCATTCACTCTCCCACATTATTTTAATGACGCTCGTTATTAAAGGAATTGCCATTCTTTTTATGTCACCACTCACCTCGCTATCGCGCTTTTTTATCAAAAGAGATCCATCCTATGCTACTTGAAAAACACAAAACATTTACTTTTGAACTGTTGCATCAATCGACAAAGTCCAAAGCACGGGTGGGGCGCATTCATACGCCACACGGTGTGATCGACACACCGGGGTTTGTCGCCGTTGGAACCAATGGTTCCTTAAAATCCCTCGATAATGAGGCCGTTTCTCAAATCGGACTGCAGCTCATGTTCTGCAATACGTATCACTTGATGCTACAACCCGGAACATCTGTCGTTAAACAAGCGGGTGGACTGCATAAGTTTATCAACCGCAATCTCCCCATTATTACCGATTCCGGGGGATTTCAAGTCTTTAGTCTCGCTTATGGATCTGTTGAATCCGAACTAAAAAATGCAGGTAAAAAACAGGCCGACGGTTCTGTTTTAAAAATTACGGAAGAGGGCGTCTTATTCCGCTCTTACCGAGATGGACAAAAAATCCTCCTGACTCCGGAAACATCGATACAGGCACAAAAAGATTTGGGCGCCGATATCATCATTCCCTTTGACGAACTTCCCCCCTATCATGTCGCCCCCGACTACTTAAAAAAATCTTTAGACAGGACACATCGCTGGGAAAAACGTTCATTTGAAGAGCATATGAAAAATCCCCAAAACCAAGCCATGTATGCTGTCATCCATGGAGGGCTTGATCCGGCTCTTCGCCTTTATTCTCTTCAAACTCTATCTCAACTTGATTTTGACGGATTTGCAATTGGCGGAAGTCTAGGAAAGACAAAAGCGGAAATGGTGGCTATGCTCGATTATTTAATGCCCCATATGCCTGATGAACAACCGCGCCATCTTTTAGGAATTGGAGATCTTGAATCGCTTGAGCAATGCCTGCCTTTGGGTATCGATACTTTTGACAGCGCCTACCCAACAAAGGCAGCTCGTCATGGAACTCTACTCACCAAACGGGGAAAAATTAAGCTCTCTTCAGGGTCAAATGCCCTTGCATTTGCTCCTATTGAACCCTCTTGTCAGTGTCCCACTTGTACCCGTTACTCTCTTGCTTACTTACACCATCTTTTTAAGGCTAAGGAACTTACAGCATTAACGCTTGCCTCGATTCACAATCTCTACTTTATGGTCGAATGGATGAGGGAAAAACGAGAACTCATTATGCTAAATAAAATTTGAACACTGTACCTTTACAAATTTAATTGTTATAATAGCACCCAATTTAATATGGTGGAGATCATGGGTGTATTGCTATCATTATTTCTTTTTTCCATTTGGTCTACGGTTTTCCCGATTGGAAAATGGCTTGTCGGCTTCTCAACCCCTGTTTTTCTGACCGGTATTCGCATGCTTTTCGCAGGCGTCCTCCTCATTGGATTCCTCCTTATCCGCAACCGCAAAGCACTTAAAATTAACAAGAAACAACTGCTATCGATATCTCTTTTGGCCCTGCTAAGCATTTATTTAACAAATGTCCTTGAGTTTTATGGACTTCAGCATTTGTCCGCTGCTAAAACCTGCTTTATATATAGTCTATCCCCCTTTCTCACAGCTTTGTTCTCCTTTATCCATTTTAAAGAGAAAATGAATAAAACCAAATGGATTGGAATGATCATTGGTTTTTCCGGAGTTCTCCCCGTATTATTTATACAAAATCAATCGGGTGATCTCCTTTCGCTATTTAAATTCGTAGCTCTACCGGAAATTGCCGTTATGGGAGCGGTGATCTTATCCGTTTATGGTTGGGTCTTATTGAGAATGGTCGTTAAAAATGATGAGGTTCCCCCTACTACAGCGAATGGTCTGAGCATGCTCATCGGAGGAGCAATGGCCCTAGGGCATTCTTTCCTTTTTGAAGCATGGAATCCCCTCCCTATTGTTGCAGGTGGGATTGGCCCCGTCATTAAGGGAACTGTCATTTTGACCCTTTTATCCAATGTGATTTGTTACAATCTCTATGGGCATCTTTTAAAACGCTTTACGGCAACTCTCATGTCATTCTTTGGCCTTTTAAGCCCCATCTTTGCCTCTTTGACAGGCTGGCTTATCCTAGGTGAGCCCCCGTCGCTTACCATCATGCTATCGACCTGTATTGTCCTAATCGGTCTTTATTTCGTCTATCGCTCTGAGCTCAAACAAGGCTATATCTACTCATCTACTCCCATTGATGCATAAACCTCGGTTTTGCAAATAAACTTTCAGTCTTCACTCTCGGTATAAACTAGAAATTTTAAACATTTTATTAATTTTGATTTCATTTAAAATGTCTCGATTGAAGTTTTTTATCGGCATTTAAAAATGAGCATTGATTATCTTCCCTCCTTGTCTTCTCTAACACCATGCAAACCAACCATTTTAGTGATAGTTGCTAAATATGATTCCATCTCATCATTTTTAACAAATCCGGGAATTCAATTTATTATTCGGCGCATTAAAACCATTGCTAACGTTATTTTTATTACCGGCGTTGACCGAGCCTATGGAATGGATTTATCACATCGAAGTATCGAAAGAATTTTTGCCACTTATGGAAAAAAAATAGACGCCGTGATTATCTGTGCCCACGGAACTTCCTTGGCAATTCAATTAGATATTCATCCCCAAAAAAATCCTAACCAAGCGCTCTCAATTGAAAATATTCAGCGCCGCCTGTTTGCCTATTTGGGAGATCAATGTCGGAGCATTAGTTTTTTTTCATGTTTAGTCGCCAGCCCCCCTATCTCATCCTTTGCCGCATCAGTTGCCATGTTTTCCGGCAAAATTGTTGTTGCTGCAGAAGATAAACTCAATGAGCTCAAAATCTGTCTTAACCCCCTATATCCGCAAGCCCCCTTTCCGATTACCCTTGAATCCGGAGTGATTCTAGCACCTTGTTGCTATCTAGCGCAGTCAAACAGCCTAATATTCCCCTTCATAAGCGTACATATCATTCGCTGTTCAGATTCTATTGAAACCTATCCTCATCAACTGGAAGTCATCTCTACACATCTTTTTAGCGCTCTCTTTATCTGTCCTGAGCAACTCTTTATGTATATGCATCAATTAATCACAATGCATATCAATGAAACTCGATTAACAAAAAAATCTTCAACTATTTCACGACAATGCGTTCTCCTCCTTAATAGAATAAAAGCAGCGTATCCCTTTGTCTATGAAGATGTTTTCAAAAAATTTAATAGAAAAACTCTTTTTCTTTCATGTCATGTTGAACGCTTATGCAAGCAATTGCTTCTAGTTGATTTAGAAGAAATTAAAGGAGAAGAGCTAAAATTTATCTTAAATACCTTATCTCATATCTCCTCCAAATCATACATAACTAAATTAGCTCTATCTTTAATCTCGAAAGGAAAACCGCTGACTGCCGGAAGTCTTTTAAGTTTACTTTTTCCATCAGATTGGGACCTGGTCCAACTTATCAATAGCTATATTAGTGACGGTAAAATCAAAGAAGCCTTAGCCTTTACCCCATATATCCGAAACGAATCAATGACTCTTTTAATCGCACAAAATTTTTATTGAAGATAAACCATTTCATCTGAAATAGATTAAAAAAAAAGATGAAATTGTCATATGGTTGAGCACATTGAGTTCCAATCCCGTTTACCCGAAGATTTTGGAGTGAGTGATAACACGGAACTCTCCTCTAAAATCCATCAATATGTCGAAGAACACGCACAAAATCTCTATACCCTTAAAACAGCCTTTCAAACTGAGTTTTCTCAGAGTAATCCTCTGTTCAAACGTCTTTTTCAACAATTAATGTTTGGGCTTGTAGATCATTTAACAGATAATGTGCACCTCTTCATTGATGAAAACGCACATTCTCATTCCCTTCTTCCTCATGATATCGATCATTTAATCTATGAAACTCAAAACTTTCTCAAAAACTATGCAATGCTCCTCCCCTCATCCGAACAAAAAAGCAGTAAATATCGAGCAACTCCTCACTCTCAAACTGAACAAAAAAATGAGGATCCAACGACAGTGCATGCACAAACTGAAGCTAGCTTCTCAAAACAACTCCAAGTTATGCTTGCCCAAGTATTTAGTCCATCTGATGAAAAGGGCTTAAGCCCAATGCAACCTCTGACTGCTAAAGAGTTGCAAATAGCGCACCTTTGTTCTGACTTTTTTTCAACTTCATGCCCTCTTGAACAAGGCGAAATTTATACTAAAATTCAAAAAACGCTTCAGACAGACTGAACTGACTCACTAAATATTTATTTTTTAAGCAATCCCCTTTATGAATAGGAGGAGATTCTTTGACGGGCCCAAGGAACATGGGCTATCCCGTTGTTAGCCACGTGAGCTTGTCTCTGAAAGAACGAGATTACAGCTTTGCCTCCGTTCAATCTCCTAATAAAAAACTACTTATAAGTGCTTTGTTGCATAATTCGATAAACTATCAGGTTATTGACCATAAGGACTTTAACAACCACAGAGAGCACAGAGTACGCAGAGAAAAATCAAGAAAATGCACATTCCGGTACCTCTGTGAGCTCTGTGCTCTCTGTGGTAAAAACTAATAATGAGCATGTTAGATAAAAATAAATTATGCAACAATGCTACTTATAAGTGGAATAACGACCTTAATTAGATAATACAAAAAAGAAGCCAAAAAAAAACCTGCTACTACAGCATCAAAACCTACATGTTTCTTCTTAGTAAAGACTTTATAAAAGAAAATAGATGTCATAGATAAACTAAATAAAGCAAAAAATCCACTACTCACTTGACACCTCTAATTGTCACAAATTTTTTCCACAGCTTTTTCTTTCCGTCGATGTTCCCGCACTAATTGTTTTTGTTCATCTTATCAATAAATATTTCAAAGGAGGGATCTACTATTGTGAGCTAAATAGTAGTATTAAAATTTTTTGTAAGTAAAATATCAAGTAAAAATTTGCAGGAATTCTGTTAAAATCATGATGAGCATAAAAAAGATTGGTTAGAACTCATCATTTTGATATATCTTAAATTTAATTTTGAGGTGATTGCAAATGAAAGATATCTATTGGATGATTATCGCTAATGGCAGTTGTATGAAACTCTTTAAGTTTCCGCATGATGACTATACGCTTCAACATCCGGATGTCGTATTGCATCCTGAAAGCACCTTAAAACAGCAAGACTTTGATACGGATCGCAGTAGCAAATCACATACTTTTGGAAATGACTCTGAAATGACCTCTACAAAGAAATTAGAGGAGAAAAAGTTTGCCAAAGAAATTTCACACTTTCTAAAAAAAGGCCATGATAATAAAGAATTTATACGACTTTATCTAGCGGCCAGTCCCAACTTCTTAGGACTCCTCAGAGGCGAGCTACCTAAAGAAATTCAAGAATGTATTGCTGAAGAAACAAATAAAGACCTCACTAAAATCAGTTCCTCAGAAATATGGAGTCACTTCCCTTCCCACCAATAAATATCCTGATTAAAGATTGCTCCCTAACCGTCAAAAAATCTCCTCTATTCATTGAGGGGATTTTTTTTTAAATATTTAAAACCCGATCAAGCAAAAAAAAAGCCGAACTAACGTAAGCTAGTTCGGCTTCAAATAAAAAAAATCTGGCAGCGACCTACTCTTCCATACTCTTGTGTATAGTACCATCGGCGATGAAGGGCTTGACTTCTGAGTTCGGGATGGGATCAGGTATTTCCCCTTCTCTATTGCCACCAGACAAAACTTTTAGATCATTATTATCT
>JAIPIG010000022.1 GCA_021734805.1 Simkaniaceae bacterium | reverse complement strand
GTGGACATATCTATAATGGATTAAGCTTAAGTGATAGAATCTGGGAGTGTCCTTCTTGTAAGAAAACGCTCGATAGAGATATCAATGCAGCTAAGAATATTTTAACCGTCGGGCTGGCGGGGTTAGCCTTTGGAGAGAGCGGAAGACTCGGCAACAATAATTTGTTGCAAAGCTGTTCTCTGTGAATTAGGAATCCCCCGGTTTTAGCCATGGGGAGCTGTCAAGGTGTCTATTAGAACTGATTGCATAAAGGAATGAGTGCAACCCACAACGACTTGTCCGGAATATTCATTGGTGGCATTGATAGAAGTTTGAAGAGATTGCACTGCTTCGAATATCGAAGTAGCTTGAGTAAAGACTGAGCGTCCAATATCCGTAACCTGAATTCGATTTCGTTGATGAATGAGTAGCTGTCTATTTAAATTGGCTTCCAGTTTTGCTTTTTTGGGAATGGATGAAATGACAGAGAAGTCAAGATCTTCGGAAAAGCGGTAGTTCCCAAAGTAGCACTTTTTTAAAGCTGTTCCTCCTTTGAAGATCAGCTGTTCTTTTAGAGACGGATGTTCGTATAATCCAGATAGGAGCCATGAGAGGAGATAGTCCTGTTGAATTGTCTCAAAAGTTATACCGCTCTTTTTTTTCTCTCTATCTAAACGGCTGCGCAAAGGTAAGATATTCATGCATTTTCTCGAATTTTCCATTTAGTGTTATAAGGTCCTTTAACAGGACCGCTAGGATCAAATTTACAGTAACTTTTCATTGGGACTTTTAGTAGAGGATCTAAGTGTTTTTTTTCAATTCCTAATCCATCTAAAATTAGGCCGAGGCGTTTTGCTATTGCTTTATCGAGTTTTAATGCATACTCAACCATGATTTGAATACGGAGTTTATCCTTAGCCATTTTAAAAGCATGCAACACTTCACTGAAATCACCACAGTATTCAGGTGATATAAGTCCATCAAGTAAGGTTTTTTCGAGGTTTGTTATTTGAACTCTCATATCATCTACCCAGACTGTTTCTATGCCAAAGTAATGCTCTTCCTTTACTTGGATAAAGCGAAACATACTATTGGCTAAAGATCTTGGAATTGCTGTCCCTTTGGGAGTAATAGCAAATACCTTATTAGGAGTTTGCTCTGTGACATGGTGGTAATGCATTGCCGTCCAATGGCTAATCGCAGAAGGAGTGACAAGAGCCATTGCAATAGCAAATTCATGAGGAGCCGGCCCATATGCGGCAATAGCGTAGACTCCGCGTTTTAGGCGAGTTACCCATCCCCCATTCTTTAGGTGATGTAAAGCTTCTGACACGTATTTAGGATTCATTCCTATTTTCAAACCAGCAGCCTGAGCTTGTGCTGTCGAAAAAATTCTCAGCCCTTGCTCCGCAAGGTGTCGTAAAAGGCTCATGCCTAGTGGTGAATTCTTCATAATCTTGATTGTATATTATATGTCAATATTTGGACAATAGCCAATTTTCAACATCTAAAAAACACTAAAATTATTAATACAAAGGTTTCTATGTGAGCAATTTATATATAATATACAACGGTTTAAATGTGGGGATAGGGAGAAAAAATTTAGGGTAAGCTCCCGGATGAGCATTTAGAGAGATGTCCCGTTCAACAAGCCATTCTAAAATAGAGACATTGCTATCTAGACAGGAACAATTATCTTTCTCGAAGATCGTAGAAGTACATTTCGGCTTTTGTTTCTGATTCGAAGGGGTTATCAGGGCATGTTCCGGCTACAAAGCGGAATTCATCGATCTTTGTCATAGCTGAAACTCTGCCCGGGTGCCCGGAAAAAGTGTGAGCACATTTTTCGGAAGCACGCATATCCCAAAGTTTGACAGTTCTATCATCAGCACTACTCAATAATATTGTTTCAGACATCGGAAGCGTTTGCCAAACACGCCCGGTATGCCCTTTTGCGGAAAAGGTTTCAGCTTCCGCTTCAATATCAACGACTTTTATTTCACCACCAAAGAGGGCAAGGGCAACAGAATGAACCGGATGATCCATAGCTTGAATATGCGATATAAAGGGGCGTTGCTTTCCATCGATTTTTGACCCTTCCGAAATAGGTTCGCCTGTTTTAGTCCATTCTCCGTCAATTTCTTGAAATATACTGAATGTCGCTGCATGAATAATAGCAACTTTTTCCGGTGTGAGAGGCTGAAATCCATAGATCCAATCGGGAGATGTGAGCGTATGCATTGAGATAATTGAGCTTTTATCAACATCAAATTTATAAAAAACTTTCGGGGTTCCTATGAGGACGCAAAACTCAGTCATTCCTTTAGTATCTAAAGCGCAAATCCCCGTTATTCTATTCATATTTCTGGGCTTATAATGAGCTTGTGATGTAGCATCCGATGCCTCAATAGGATTTTCAAGAAAACCTTTGAAAAATTCACGTGATTTTGAAAGGCATTGGAGAAAGCCGTTTCGACTGCCGGCAATGAGAGATCCGTCATCAAAAACGTCGAGAGCTGTGATCCAACGTGTATAGTAATGATGTGTTGTTCCCGGGGCCTGAGAAAGGATACGGCGCTCTGATGTGTCTAAGTCAAACAACCGAAGTGTAGTATCTTTTGATCCGGTAAAAATGGTGCCTTCATGACGACACATTCCGTGAATATCATCATTATGAATGTTCTCAAGAACTAAATAGGGTTCTGTTGGTGAATAGCTAGGAATTGCACTTGCCATGGAATACTACTCCCTTGCTCTTTTTTCAGAGAGGGTGGTGTTTGTGTTATGGGAAAGTACTGCAACTTTAAATGCAACGACGCCAAAGCTTGCAGATCGTTCCGTATATGTAGGGATAGAATGGTATATTCTAGCAGCTGCGGATGGATTTTGGGCATCGGGAATAAGTGCTTTGAAGCCAATACCATCGACCATCTCTTCAAATGACTTAAATTCTTTTCTCTCTAAAATCCGGGTTTGAACGGAGTGAGGTCCTGCTTCCCAGGAAACGATATCGCCCGGTCGTATATATCTAAACATTCCATTATTGATCCGTCCTTCATAGGTTTTAGCTCCCGATATAATCATACGAAGGTAGGGCATTTTTATAGTGACGGTTCTTACTCGCTCCGGCATAGGCATCGGTCTCGCTCTTATAGGTGAATAGGTTCGTGAATCTGTTGCTCTTGTCTCTAAGGATCTGCCTGAAGCTGCAAAAGATTGTGAGGCAGTAGCAAGCGTTGGTTGAGGTCTTTGATAGGGAACCCCGGAGTAACGGGGATGTTTCGCTAGAGAGGCTGAAGGATCGGAGGACCCAATCCTCTTTTCTAGGAAAAATTCGGTCGCTCCGGGTTTGTAATAATCTCGAACAGATCGAGTGACTGAAAATCCCCTTTTTCGGAAAAAGGAAAGTGATTCGGGTTTTTCCGAAGAAAGAGAAACATCGATATATTCTGCAAGACGGTTGCGAGCGATAGTTTCAATGCGTTGAAGGAGAACTGAACCAAGCCCTCTTCCGCTATGTTCAGATGGGTTTATAAGGCAGAGTGTTTTTAACTCGAGATGCCCTTCTCTAGGGGTTTTTTTATAGACGATGAGTCCCATTTCGCGTCCATTGACAAACATCATTTCACAGAGTCTATCGGCACCTTCGCCAATTTGATTCAGTGCTTTTTTTTGGTCTCCATACAAAGGGGCTATTGTTGATTCAAAAAGAGTTCTAACGACAGGAAAGCTTGATGAACTTTTGTCAACAACAATAAATGTTGGTTCAGTGCGATCTATTGGATAAGTTGAAATTGATGCCATGTAATCCTCGTATTTTATAAGAGACGCAGGAATATAATTTTCCCGCCAACTTGTATAAAGAAACAATTAAATTATTGTCAATATTTTATCTTTTGTTCTTTAAAAGCGTAAGAAGTGTCTGTGCGTCGAAGTGAGTTCAGCTTTTTGGCAACTCAACGCTTAAGGGGAGATTTTAAGGGCAAGAGGTGGCATCAGGGCAGGATCGGACAGCGTTAATTGTTCCATCCCGTGTAATTGTCCCGGTGTTTACGGTGTCTACATCACAGGGGCTTAAGTTAAAAGT
This sequence comes from Simkaniaceae bacterium, assembly GCA_021734805.1. Taxonomy (NCBI): domain Bacteria; kingdom Pseudomonadati; phylum Chlamydiota; class Chlamydiia; order Parachlamydiales; family Simkaniaceae; species Simkaniaceae bacterium. The sequence continues at coordinate 34,274 of JAIPIG010000022.1, read as the reverse complement.
ACCGCCAACAGGATTGCTCACAAGATAACTGGAATCATTAGTGTTGTCGGTAAGGGTCATGCAGACTGTAGGATTTGATAAGGTTGAACCGATCATTACAGCGACTCCCGTATTGTCTGATAGTGTGTTATTAGTAACAGAGCCCGCAAGGCCTGTGTACTGCTCAATATCAATGCCTGAGGCTGCATTGGATGAGGCATTTTCACAATTGCTAATGATATTGTCTGAGATATCTAATGTGAGAGAATCGATGCCGGTGGGGGAATAACTGAGGATTCCCGTCCCTTCACATCGGTTAATTTCGTTATTCGATACGGTTAGATTAAGCGTTGAAAAGTTTTGGCTTAGAGATATTCCGTTTGATGTATTTCCAATATCCGTAAGGGTGTTGTTATTGATTGTAACTGTCCCTGTTGTCGTAGTTCCGGAGCTGATAATTGAGATTCCGTTGTCATCGCATCCGGTGATGGTATTATCCGTTGCCGTTAGCGTCAAAGTATCAACCGGGGTTGCAATGACTAAGCCGGAGCCTCCATTATCTGACATTGTATTGTTAGATGCGGTGACTTCGAGATTTGTCATTTCGCCGGACGTATGCAAGTAAAGAGAATTCGATGTATTTTCAGAGAATGTGTTGTCTTTTACTAAGATTGAACAATCATCGATAACCCCGGTTGAAATAAGAACAATACTCGATCCTAAGGATGCCTGAGATCCTGTTCCATTATTTGTAATGGTATTATTTAGTAAGTTGATGTCAGCATTGACGACGTTCTCAAGATTAAACCGGACGCTGCCAGTTGTATTGCTATCAAAAAGGTTGTTATTAATGTGGGCTGTAAAAGTATTGCTATCCGCAGATACATCTAGAGGGACGGAGGAAACGGATGTTTGGTCTTGAAACGTATTATCCGAACAGACCAAGGTAGATGTCCCATTAAGAGTTAAAAAAATACCGTTGACGTTATTCAAAAGCTGATTGTTTGTTAAAGATATGGATGCATCTCCTGAAAAGGAGGCCTCGAGGGCATAAGTGGTAGCACTTTCAATCACGCACGAAGAGACCTCCAAGCTGTGGAGATCGGCCCCATAGATAGCATCATTCAGTGGAGATGTGATGTTAAAACCGCTGATAACGTTATTGGTTGCCAAGGTGATTGCATTTCCATCCGTGTCGATATCGGCATTGGTAATCTTCGGAGCAGAGCTGCTTTGCGCCGGGAGGATAACGGTTCCTTGATTGGTTTGAAGCGTATAGCTGACTCCCGATCCCCAAAATTTCTGAGCGGCTTTGAGTGTGATGCCCGCATTCATTCCTGTTGTTGACCCATCGCCGGGGAAGACGTAGATGATATCGCCGGGTTTTGAATTGGCCTGTGCAAGAGCTAGGGTGGGATAGGGGCTTTCATAGGTGCCGAGTGATGAACTCGTGTTATTAACAAAGACAAAGAAGAGCGGTTGGCCGGTGGTAGGGTCAGTGGCGACAGTTTGTTGGGTGCCGGTATCAACGGGGATGATCTCTTGTCGGTTGATCGGTTGGACCATCCGAGCCATCAAAGCATTCGGTTGGCAGGAGTGGGAAGAGTCCCTTTTTTTAGAGCGAAATAGAGAGCCAAGAGGAATCGTGAAAGAGATTTGTCCTTGGAAGCGGTTGTGAAAGGCGTTATCATAAGAATCGCTGATTTGAAATGCCATGTAGTCTTTAAATGTAGCAACAAGCCTCCCTTCGCCACCCCAAATGTGATCGCCGATTTCTCCTTTGTAATAATAAGGACCGGCTGCTGCATAAAAGTCAAATAGCCGAGTTTTTCCGAAGTGAAAACCGATTTCTGCATTGACCCCTTTCAGGGCATATTGATATGCCCTTGAGAGGATCAAGTTGTGATTGGAGAAGCCCGCATACTGTGTGTTATAGGGGGCGGAGAGCTTATTACCTACAGGTAAATAACCATTGAGCCGCACATCGAAGAGGGCGCCTAGCGTCTCGAGTCCAAGACCAATCTGGTTATAGTGCAATCGGCTTGTATTTCTGTAGTCATAGTAGGCATTGATTCCGTAAACTCGATTTCTTAAAATAGTACGGACTCCAAGGCCTGCGTTAGCAGCCCATTTGCCATTATCAAAGAGATGGGCCCTCGCATCCAAAATAGGCATGAAAGACCAAAGGTTGGGGGAGGGGGCTAAAAAAGCTTCCAGAGTCGTGTACCCCTGGCTATATCCAACCCCGCCGGCCTCGATGTGGCGAAGGGTAGTGCGGCAAGGAGAGTTGTCTTTAGGGCAATTTTCAGAAGAGGGTAAGGTATCTTCAGTAAAGGCTAGGGTAGTGCAAGAGGCCAATACGATTATGAATAATTTAGTGAAGAGGGAAGACATCTAATATCCATTGTTTGTTTGCCTGCTGAAATGGAGTATATATTTTTTTTGTTTTCCGACAAATTTTTATATCTCAACTATTTTTTGAATTGTATTGATATTGCGCATCGTCCCTTCATCCCTTTGTTTGGGGATTTTTAGTTTTGAGCGACCCATACCGTTAGGGTAGTAGATATAGGCTTCTCGTTTATTAACTTTTACTTCTTCACCTGTCGAGGTTGAAATACAAGATAAAAAATCATTTTGAATGGGGTGTGTAAAAAACAACACACCGACTTTTGCAGGTGGCTCTTTTGAAAACGGATTCTTTTTAAGGATGTAGATGAGTTCATCAAGGGTACGTATGGTCGTGACAATATGCTTACCCATTTTTTTATCAAGTGCTGTTTCGAGTTGTTCCCTAAGGATCTCCTCTGAAAGCCCGCTATCAAATATGACATTACCGCTCTGGATGTATGTACGCACATTTTCAAAGCCTAATTTTTCGCAAAGCGCCTTTAATTCGCTCATGAGCAGTATTGAATTGCCACCGACATTGATGGCGCGGAGAAATGCTACATATGTTATTTGTTTTGAACCCATGGAGTTATCCTATAAGAAACTTCAATTTTACAGAAATAATTGGTTTTTATCTTCGACTTTAGTTGAAGTTAAGAAGTTTTCTTAGCTGATTCTTTTTCAGGCAAATGCAAAAAATAATATTTCTATAATCTTAAAAATAGATATAAATAATTTTTGAGCTTATCACAAGAGATAGTTGAATGAGATTTGGGTTGATTTTTCTAGCGACTGCGTTTCTAAATATGAATCTGTTTGCCGGTTCTGCCAGTTGGATTCAAGATGGGGGGAATTGGTCTGATACAAACAGCTGGAATCCCAATACAGTTCCAAATAATTCTAGTGATGTTGCAACGTTTACCGATGCAACCGGTAGTTTTGCTAGTGCCAACGTCGATTCGACTTTTAGTGTAGCCAGCTTAAATTTTACTACGGCACTCAGTTTTACTCTAAATAGCGGAACATTAAATGTTTACAATTCTATTACCGTAGATGAAGCAACAGGTGGTGCTAATTGCAATACAACTCTGTTTCTTCCAAATGATATTTCGATTGTGACCGATGCCGAATTTAGTTGTAATTCAATCACAGGTTCCGGAGGGATCACTAAAACAGGGGCAGATGTATTGCGTGTAGCCGGTACTTGTACTTATGGTGGCACAACATTTATAAATGAGGGTATTTTTCGATCGGGAGCTGAAGATTCTTTTTCTCACAGTTCGGCAATTGTCCTTGCGAATGTCGCTGGGGTTGAACTTAATAACCAAGGGATCCCTAATACGATTTTGAGTCTATCCGGAGGGGGAAGTTTAGGTGGGAATGTAACTTTTGATAATGTAGATGCAGGTTCTTTGACTTTGGGAGACTCCAATAATACAACATATGCAGGAGTAATTTCCGGTCGTGGTGAGATCATTAAAATAGGAACGGGTGTTTTCACCATGACCGGGGCCAATACCTATACAGAAGGGGTCACTGTAAACGCAGGTCTATTGAATATTCAAAATAACACGGCTTTGGGCAGTGGTTCTGCTTCGGTTGCAAGTGGCGCACAATTACAAGTGCAAGGGGGGATTACAGCTGCGAATGCCTTGACATTGAATGGAACAGGTGGTGGAACCGGCGCTCTTGCGAACGTTTCGGGTAGCAATACTTATAGCGGAGCAATCACTCTTGGCTCTGCCACAACGATTGGATCGACTTCCGGTACTTTAACGCTAAGTAACGCAAATGCCATCAGCGGCACGCAGGATTTAACATTTGTGGGGGAGGGCAACACAACAGTCAGCGGGATCATTGCCACATCAACCGGAACACTGACAAAAAGCGGAAGCGGCACATTGGTCTTATCGGGGGCAAATACGTATAGTGGCGCAACGAGTTTAACTGCGGGCGTATTGAATATTCAAAATAATACGGCTTTGGGCAGTGGGTCCGTTACGGTTCAACTCGGAGTAGTGCCTCAACTTCAGTTGCAAGGAGGAATCACTGTTGCAAATGCCTTGACATTGAATGGAGAAAGCGATGGAAGCGGTTCTTTTCTTAACGTTTCAGACAGCAATATTTGGAGTGGGGCAATCACTCTTGGCTCCGCTACAACGATTGGATCGACTTCCGGTACTTTAACGCTAAGTAATGCAAATGCCATCAGCGGCACGCAGGATTTAACCTTTGTGGGGGAGGGCAATACAACGGTTAGCGGGATCATTGCTACATCAACCGGAACGCTGACAAAAAGCGGGGGTGGCACATTGGTCTTATCGGGGGCAAATACGTATAGTGGCGCAACGAGTTTAAGCGCAGGTCTATTGAATATTCAAAATAACACGGCTTTGGGCAGTGGTTCTGCTTCAGTGACAAGTGGCGCGCAATTACAAGTGCAAGGGGGGATTACGGCTGCGAATGCAATGACATTGAATGGAGAAGGCGATGGAAGCGGCGCTCTTCTCAACGTTTCGGGTAGCAACACTTGCAGCGGGGCAATGACGCTTGGCTCCGCCACAACGATTGGATCGACTTCCGGCACTTTAACGCTAAGTAACGCAAATGCCATCAGCGGCACGCAGGATTTAACATTTGTGGGGGATGGTAATACAACCGTTAGTGGGATCATTGCTACATCAACAGGAGCCTTAACGAAGAGTGGATTTGGCACGTTGGTCTTATCGGGAATGAACACATACACCGGAAAAACGACGGTATCCGGTGGAAGGCTCTCTGTTAATGGACAGGTTTTAGGGGGCGTTACGATTAATTCAGGGGGAACTCTTGGGGGAGCGGGAACAGTTTATGGAGGGGGAACTATTTTTGGAAAGCTCTCTCCCGGAAATTCGATCGGGACTCTCACTTTTGATACATCGGGAGGGGATCTGATTTTAGATAGCGGGTCTACTACAAATATTGAAATCGATCCAACAGATAGTTCTAAGATTGTGATTACAGGCGGTGGCAGTGTGACTCTTGGGGGGACTGTGAATGTGATTCAAAATGCAGGCACCTATCCCGAAAGTAAACAATATTCGATTCTAGAGGGGGCATACACAGGGGAATTTAATTCAACCATTACGGGAGGCCTTGCCGGAGCTCAGTTTCAGCTATCCTATATGTCTAATATTGTATATCTCCTCTTAGGGGCAACTCCGGTTTCTTCCGAGATCTCGACCAATCATCTTTCCGGCAATGCCCTTGTCATTGCAAACAATCTCAACCAAAATGGATCGTCTTCGACACTCTCTCTTTTGACAAGTCTAACGGAGAGTCAATTGCCGGGAGCACTGAATCGCATTTCTCCGGCTAGAAATGCTTTTGGATCCTTTATCGCGCAGCAAACGGCATTTTCTTTAAGTCAAATTGTCATGGGGCATTTGGATGCTTTTCGCATTGGAGGAAATGCTTCTTTGGAAAATGCTTTTACGACAGCCTTAGTTGCCGATGCATCGGGATATGTCGGGATATCTGATAAGAGTCGGCAATCTGAGCATAGGGTGTCTGCCTGGATTTCGGGTTTTGGTGAATATGCTCATGAGAAAGCCTCGCTGCAGAATCCTTCCTTTAATTACTTGTCTGAAGGTGTGCTTATAGGGGTTGATTATCATGAGAATAGAAACCTGATCGGAGGTTCTTTAGGCTACGCTCATACGCACTATACTGAAGACAATCATTTTGGACATGGCAATATCAACGCTTATGTTGCCGGCATCTACGCAAACATTTTTGCGAGAAACTTTTATTTTTCTCCCGTTATTTGGGGAATATTTGATGAAATCAACAATACGCGAGAGATTTCTTTTCCCGAATTCTTCGGAAAAGCAAAGGCAAATATTTTTGCTTGGCAACTGGTCCCTCATTTAGAAGTTGGGTATGATGCTTCTTTTTCTTGGGGGAATATCCTTCCTTTTTCCTCCGTAGATTGGGCAATTACTTGGCAAAGGGGGTATGAAGAGCGAGGCGCAGCCCCTTTCAACGCGACGAGTGAGGCAGAAAGTTTCTCCATGGTGCAGAGTGAAACGGGATTGAAATTTTGTGAGAAATGGGAATACGATTGGGGCACTTTTTTCTTGAGAGAGAAAGCGAGTTATATTTTTGAAAAGCCTTTTGGTACAGGCTCTGTTAAGACGGCCTTTATAGGAACACCCGGTACGTTTACGGTACAAGCAGTCAATCAAAATCTCAATTTAGGGGCGATAGGCTTGGACTTTCTTTTTGTTATTGGCAAGCAACAACCGGTTAAGGTTGATTTAGCCTACGAAGGGGAATTCGGATCTCGATACTGGTCTAATCAGTTGAACTTAACTGTTAGGAAAGACTTTTAATATTAACGTTGTGAGTTTATTGATATGAAAGGAAGGTGGGTTCTCCTTTTTTTTCTCCCTCTTATATCTCTTTTTTCAAGAGAGGGACTTGAGTATCAACATATTGAAATTCCCCTTTCTTCTTCCGCTCTGAGTTTTATATTGGGATCTCAGTCGGTTCATATCATCAAGGTCAATCCCGATCTTTATCAGATCAATCCTGCAAAGGCTTTGGGTAGGCAAACGGCTTTATCAATCAGCCGGCGTTTGGGAGCTTGGGCGGCTGTCAATGGGGGTTTTTTTAAAATAGGAGGGGCTGTTGACGGACTGGCTGCGGGTGCATTAAAGATCGGTGAGTGGTATGCCCTTCCTTCTAAGCCAAGGGGCGCTATCGGCTGGTCGTCAAAAAGGCAAAAGCCACGGATTGATTGTCTTTTAGCGACAGCACAAGTGTGCTCAGAAAAAATGGTGGTTCCTATCGATGGGCTCAATCGGCCTCGAAAAGAGGGGGAAGCTATCCTTTTCAACTCCCGTTATCACCAAACAACGCTTACCGATCGAGATGGAGAAGAACTTGTCATAGTCAATGGAGTTATTGAGAAGGTGATTCAAGGAGGCGATTCGCTTATCCCCGAAGAGAATGGGTATGTGCTCTCTCTTCAGGAGAAACACCCTCTTAAAGAACGGTTAAAAGTGGGAATGCCCCTCTCTTTTTCTATAGAAGCGCTCCCACAGATCGATCAAGAGTCTCAAGGACAATGGAATCAATTTGATTACATTGTCGGGGGCTGTCCTCTTCTAATCCATCACGGTTCGAAATTAATGGACTTTCAACTTGAACAGGCAAACAAGTCTTTTCTCATCGGGAAATGTGCGAGAACAGCCGTAGGCATTTTGCCAAATGGAAATTGGGTTTTTGTTGTTGTAGATAAAACAGGCCTTTTTGATGGGATGACAATCTATGAATTGAGCCATTTTATGGAGAAGCTCGGTTGTGTCGATGCCCTCAATTTAGATGGAGGTGGGAGTTCAACTATGGTTTATGAAGGCCAGGTTAAAAACACTCCGCGTGGCGATCAAGATGAGGCCAATGGACAAAAAAAACTCCGACCCATTTCGGATGCCATTCTTATCTTGCCTCAAAAGTATTAAACGATTTATATAATTTTGTTTTTAAATTCAGGGAATATGATTAGAATTACTGGACTCGGAAATCAATGGATGAAAATCGCGCTGGTTGCGCATACCGTACTTATTTCTATGTCCCTTTGGGCAGACAGTACTTGGACCGGTACATCCTCTTCCGATATGCAAAGTCCTAGCAACTGGGCGGGTGGTGTTCCAACCGATAGCACGGCCATATTTAATGGGAATGGTGCCAATAGTCCTCTTTCAAATCAAGACGCCGGTCCCTTGTTGACATTTGATCAATGTCAATTTACGGATGACACTCAAGTTTCTGTCATTACTGATCTTAGCGTATCCGGTGTAGCCGGTGTTAATGTCGATTCGGATATTACGGCAACCTTTGAGATTTATGAACATCATCCCCTAGAATATGATCCGGCAAATGTGACAATTGAAGCAGGCCCTGCCGGGGATGGAGGGGGAACCGTTCTTTATAATCTAAAAGGATATGGAGAACTTCAAACGTATTCCGGCGCTTCCGGCCCAACAATTATTAACGTTGCAATGACTGAGGGAAATAACTATTTTGAGGTGAATGCCGCAGGAATTAATACATTCAATAATGTGAGTTCAGATGACTCCACTGATGAAATTCGTATTGAGACAGATGCGACTCTAAACATCAAAAGTTCGGGAACAAATACCATTGACGGAGTGATTTCCGGGGGAGGCTCTTTAACAAAAGGCAATACGGGAACACTAATCATCACAAATACAAATACACTGAGCGGTGCTAATGAGGTGACGGGGGGGATTTTAATCCTGAATGGCACACTTCCGGGTAATATGACCGTTGGCGCAGACGGGACTCTTAAGGGAACCGGTTCGGTAGGAGGAGATCTTGATGTGTCCGGAACACTTGCTCCGGGCAATTCAATCGGCACGTTATCAAGTGGCCCTGTTAGCTTTGACTCAGGTTCTACATTTGTTGTCGAAATGGGTCCCTCTGCAGCGACTCTCTTAGACGTGACGGGAACGGCAACCCTAGATGGGACGATCTCGATCACTCAAAATTCCGGAACTTATGCACAAAGTGGCCAATATACGATTATTAGAACAACCGGAGGAATCAGCGGTTCTTTTGACACGGTTTCAATTACGGCGCTCCCCAATTTCAATCTATCGCTCTCTCAAGGATCTCACAATCTTTTGCTCAACTATCAGTTTAATATTCCCATTTCAACAACAAACAACCTTTCGGGCAATTCTTTAATCTTAGCAAACTATTTCAATGCGAATGGAACAACTGAAATGGTCAGTGAATTAGGTAATTTATCCGGAAGCGCTTTGGAAGAAGCGCTCGAAGCGCTCTCTCCTTCTAGAAATGCGTTTGGCTCTTATGTAGGCATTCAGACGGCATTTTCTCTTGGCGGACAGCTCGCTTCACACCTCGATTGCTACCGATTTGCTCCCCGTCGCTCCGATCGCGCTCATTTTATGGCATCACTTATAGCTGATACCTCTGAAACGCCTCCTCCACCTCCCTTTGTCGACCATCAATGGACCCTTTGGGTTGCCGGCTATGGAAATTATGCTCACCTTTCGGCAATTGATCAAAATCCCTCCTTTAATATGAGCTCGGGAGCGGTGCTCATTGGCTGTGATCATGCATGGGAAAATAGGAATGTTGTCGGGGGCGCACTCTCCTATGTCCGTTCTCACTTTGACGAAGATCAAGATATGGGTAAAGGGAACATTAACTCTTATCTTTTGGCTCTTTACGGGAATGTTTTTGCAGGTCATTTCTATTTTTCACCTGCACTCTGGGGGGCATTAAATCAGACCGACAATACGAGAAATATTTCATTTCCGGGATTTTCTAAAAAAGCGTCTGCCGATATTACCGATTGGCAGCTGATTCCTCATTTAGAGGTGGGATATGAGTGGGGATATTCATGGTGTAGCATTGTTCCATTTACTGCACTTGATTGGGCGATCTCTTGGCAGAAAGGGTATACTGAGACCGGCGCATCTCCTTTTAATGCTTCTCAAACTGCCAATAATAGTTCAATGGTGCGTAGTGAAACGGGACTCAAGTTTGGTCAAGAATGGGAACGGAATTGGGGGATTTTTTCACTTAGAGAAAAAGTTTCATATGTCTTTGAAAAACCATTTGGAGTGGGAACCGTTCAAACCTCTTTTGTAGGAGCGCCGGGATCTTTTACGGTGGTGGCAGTTGATCAGGTTCTAAATCTGGGAGCGCTTGGCTTAGACTTTATTTTCTTCTTAGAAAAAGATCGCTCTTTGATGGTTGATCTCAGCTATGGAGGGGAATTCGGAGCTAATTATTGGTCGAATGCTTTGAAACTGACTGTGAGCAAACGCTTTTGAAAATTGGCATTGGATTGATTCTTTTTGCTTGGACAAACTGTCTTTATCCGATGGCCGATATTTCTTTTATTGTTGTCGATTTAAAGTACAACCGGGAGCAAGGGGTTAAAATCTGCGAGATACAGCCCGGTTCGTATTCCCGATTCAGTGGTTCTGAGCTCCTTGAGGGAGAGGGTGCAATCCCTGACCGCTATTGTCATTTTTTAAAACGCTATTATTCAAAAGGCTACTTTACGCATCCCCTTTATAAAAATATGCACAAAGCTTTTGTCGCGCACGGATGGTCTTCCATCCACTTAGAAGGAGGGATTGCTGCAAAAATAAGAGAGAAGCCTATAGGAGATCCCGACCGCTTATCTGATTATCAAACGTGTTTTTTTTCTTTAAGCCCTCAGCCGATTTTGCAAAAAGAGCACAAAAGGTTCCCTCAAATGCTTTTTCTTGATCGGGCTATTCTACCCTATTCTCAAAACAAGTATGCGATGAACTGCCTATTAGATCAGATCAATGAGGCTAAAAAACTCCGTCCCATTTGGAAGGTCTATCTTAAAGGAGCATCTGAGGCTCTTGCGACACAGATTGCAGCTGATATTCCGGGTGATATTGTGGTGATCAAACCGATTCGGTCGATGATGGGGCGTGGGGTCATTATTTTGGAAAAAAAAGATCTGCTCTCGACTCTCAAATATATCTTTTGTTCTCCCAAGCAGGTATTGCTGGATGATATGGAAAGGTCATATTCGCAATATGCCATTGATAGGTCCAACGCATTCATTGTAGAGGAGTTTATCCCATCAGACCCGTTATTGCTCGGCCCTGAGTTATTGCCCTATGATTGCACCATGCGGCTCATGCTTATTTTGTCGTATGATCAAAAAGTGGCTTCGATTACATATTTGGGATCCTATTGGTATTCCCCCCATAAACCGCTGGATCAAAGCTACACACTCATTCAGTCGCACAAAGCAAAGGGGACACACTTTTCTAAAGTGGCCCCCGAAATATTCGATGAGGTAAAAAGGCAGCTTTACCCCGCATTATCAAAAACCTATCTTTATATGCTGAATCGGAATTTGTAACGGTAGTTTTTAATCTTATTAAAAACCAAAATAAATTGAGACATAAGGTCCTGCAAGAGCAAAATCGCTAACAGTCCGCAAAAATGTGCGGGCATAGACGCCTGTTGTGGCACTTCCTACAGATCCGATATCCCCAAGTGCAACTTCACTACCCATATCAATGGATCTGATCGCATTGATATAAACTTGTCCTTGATAGCCTGCTTCTAGTTTCACCATGTAGTGTTCGGAAAACAACCACTCGTAGAGAAGGCCAAGTCTTCCTTCCAGCCCGGGAACAATCCCCATTTTATCTCCAACACTTGTTGTTTGGATATTAGGGTTTTGATCGCCAAGGTCAGCGAGATCAGTGGATGTGGTGCTATAGGTTGTACTATTAGTGAATTTTCCGACAAAGAGGGAAGCGCGTGCATTTCCTACGAACTGAAATCCCTCAATAATGGTTGTTGCAAAATCAAGGCCCAATTGTGGTCCGGCTCCTATAAATTTTGATGGAACGTCAAGTGTTCTAATGATTGTGTCATTGAGATTTGAGAATCGGGTTGAATAGTGTTGCAATAAGCGCATAAAACTAACCCCGGAGAAGAGATTCATCTTCACAAGCTTTCCAAAATTGACAAAAGTTCCATAGTTGAGGTTGACTTCGTCAAAATGGAAGTTTGTCATCCCTTTGGCTTTTTTGTAGGAGGAGGCATCCGGACCGATTTCAAAAAAGGGTCCTACCATATTGTCTGAGGCAACTGTGATTGTTGCTGAATCTGTAGGAGAGTGATACCATTCCCAATTTAGCATTAGAGTAGAGTTGGCATCATGGAAGATTCCGGCAATACCTACATCAAATCCAAAATGGAAATCTGTTGAAATTTCCGGAATGGTCCAATTTGGCGAAACTGCCGGTTGAGCATCACCGTAATTGAGTGGGAGCGCCACAGCCCCATAGTCGAGATTATTGGCATAAGGTTGCAAAATCAACCCGAAAAAATGGGATTCAAAAGTGTAGCTCCGGTCGGCCAATGTCACAAGGGGGGGTGTTTTTTGTGCAGGTGGAATTTGTTCAGGTTCATTGAATGCTGAAAAGATTGTTCCGGTGCAAAGCATGACGGATGCAAGATATAATAGTCTCATAATAACTCTCAGTTAAAAAAAAATGAAAAACTTTAAACGGAGACCAAGCGGGCCAATCTCCCTGCTTTAGCGGGGGATCTCTCACGCGGCCAACGATGTGATAGCCAATATTCCTTGACCGTCAAAAAAACCTCTTCTATTCATAGAGGGGGTTTTTTAAAATGTCAAAATTTACCCTATTGATATTTCTAGGGAATAAAAAATATTCAAATCTTTTCTCAATAAATTTTCAATAAAAAACTAACAATTATTAGAAATTTAGTCAGTATAAATAGCTAAATTTATAAGAATTCAGCTGTTTATAATGACTAAATTAATGAAAATTCAGTCATTGGATTTACTCGAAAAAGTATTTGTGTTGATTAATATCAGAGTTTTTAGTCGGAATTTAAGAAAAGAAGTGACAAAATCTTCTCGTTATTATTTTTACGATAATGGGATTAGAAACACTCTCATTAATAATTTTAATCCGATTTCTAAACGAGATGATATTGGAGCATTATGGGAAAATTATCTTGTTATGGAGCGCATAAAGAAACAAGTCTATCAGACAATATGGAGTAGCAACTATTTTTGGAGAACGTATGATCAAAAAGAAATTGATTGGGTTGAAGAAAGAGAAGGCGCTCTTTATGGATATGAATTTAAATGGAATAAATCAAATGTTACTCCGCCACGGCTTTGGTTAGATACATATAAAAATGCCTCATTTGAGTGTATATCTCAGAGAAATTATCTCGATTTTATTACCTAATAAGATGACAAAAAACATAGAATCATGTTTAGATTTCTGCGGCAAACAAAATGAGGTAAAAAAATGGCTGCATCATCATTCATTCGTTCTGTAGAACCTTTACTTGTTCAAGGTGTTGAGGCCATAGGAACATTCATTTCTAGAGATTTTTGCGCTATTGGATCAGGACCTGCCGGAGTTGCGTCAGCGATTGAATCGAGTCGACTTGGAAAACGGGCGATTGTGATTGACCGATTTGAGAGTTTTGGTGGTGCATCTCTACATTCGGGAACGATTCCATCCAAAACATTGTGGAGTCTTGCCCAGCGCACAACGGAAATTCCCAATTTTGCTCTCCTTAGAGAAGGTCTTATAAAAGTCATCAAAGATCAAAAGAATGCTACAATGGAAGATTTGATAAGAAATCATGTATGTTATTTAAATGGGTTAGCTGAATTTGTCGATCCTCACACAGTGGCTGTTTTTAGTGAAACCGGCAGTAAAATAGCGACAGTCGTAGCTGATCATTTCATTATAGCAACGGGTTCTATGCCAAGACAGCCTGAAGGACTTGCTCATTTTTCAAGCCGTATTGTTAATTCGACAGAACTTCTAATGATGGATGAGATTCCAAATCAATTCATTGTTATGGGTGGAGGGGTAATCGGGTCTGAATATGCAACTATTCTACATCGATTGGGATCACGTGTTACAATCGTTGATTCCAATGAGAGAATGCTTAAATTTCTTGATCCTGCAATCAGTGAAAAACTCCGGCAAATTTTGATGGAATCGGGGAGGTTTTCTTATATCCCCAACGTTAAAGATCCGATCATGCATCTTGAAGACGATGTAGTAAGGCTGTCTTTTGATGATAGAACGATTGAAGGAGACTATTTACTTCATGCATTGGGAAGAGTTGCCAATGTTAAAATGCTGAATCTCGATGCAATTGGTGTTGAACTCACTCATCGGGGACATATTGCCGTTAATGAACTATTTCAAACTTCTGTTCCACATATTTATGCCGGTGGGGATGTTAAAGGATCTCCCGGTCTTGCTTCAACAGCATGGAGAGAGGGGGGGATTATAGCTCACTTAGCTCATGGGAGGCGGACGGAAATGTTCCCTGAGATATTTCCAACAGGGATTTATACAATTCCGGAGATCGGATGTTGCGGAAAAACCGAAATGGAATTGAAGGAAAAGAATATTGAGTATGCCGTTGGCGTTGCCGAATTTAAATCAACCTCTAGAGGTATTATTGAAAATGAAGATGGTATGGTGAAAATGCTATTTGATCCGGATTCAGGAACGGTTTATGGCGCTCATATGATTGGAAAAGGAGCAGCCGGAATGATCCATTATCCAAATGCCGTCATGCGTTATGGCGGGAAGATATCTGATTTTTACACATCGGTTTCGAATTATCCAACCATTGAAGGAGAGTTGCTTCGCAATGCTGCATTGAACGGAGTCCACGACACACGGCATTAAAAACTCACCTTATGAATAAATAACTATTATTTGCAGCTAGGCTGCAAATAATAGTTTTCTTTTTGATTATGAGCGGTGTGAATTATGAGATAGACTGAAGGGGCCTGAACCAAAATAAGCGATCATGAGAGCAGCTCCCATTAAGGAGAGATTTTTTATAAAACAGTATTGATTCATCATTGCGTGATATAAGTCTTTGAATGACCAATACTGATGCATCATAAACGTTGTTGGAATAAGGAAAATAATAATAAGCCAAGCTCCAATTCTTGCTTTGAATCCTAAAAGAATACTGAGCCCTCCAAGGACTGCAATCACTCCGGCAAGCGGGACTAAGAATCCGGGAATCGGAACATTCATGCTGCTCGCATATGTTATTGCAGCAGGAGTGAAATGATCAATTCCTTTAATAATAAAAACTGAAGAAAATAAGATTCTTCCTATCAGCAAAATATATTTCATATGATTGTCCTTTCAATTGACTTGGAGAAGTTTTTTAAAAAAATGTCTTGACTAATGGTTTTTATTCGACTTAATAAATATATACAAGTGAATTTATCTGAATAAGGTCGTATGAAATTTAATCTTCCTCGCCAAATCATGTCTGATGAAATTGCACAAATTGCATTGAGAGAGATTAAAGAGCAGGAATTAATCGTCAAAACAATGACGAAATCTCAGCTTAAAGAACTCAATGAAATTATAAATGAAATTAAAACATATGGCTTTCCAAAACGGTTTGTTATTCGAAAGCTCGCAAAGGAGCTTGGACATGGCGTTTTTTTGCACCCTCAATCAAAACCAATTGAACGTGGGGAAATGATCAGCCCTTATTCGGGTCAGGTCTCAATTTGCCCGCAAAATCGCGATGATAATACGGCCTATGCCTTTGAGCCCATCGGGGAAATGCATTTAACAAAAGAAGAACAAAAGAGAATCGATCCTAAAATGAAGTTCCATCCTAATCGTTTTTATGCCATTAAACTCGATGCAAAGAAAAAGGGAAACTTTACCCGATTCATTAATCACTCTGAAAAGCCCAACGTGATTGCCCATCTTATGAAAGTTCCAAAGAAAAATGATTTTGGTTTTGAATTCTCACCCGTTGAGGTCGTTTATTTTGCAAAAAAGAGAATTAATCCGGGTGAACAACTCCTCGTTAACTATGAAAATGAAGAGAATAGCTATTGGAGTTCACTCAATATCAAGCCGTTCCCTATGACACCTAAAACATATCAGATCAAAGCTTCTTGAGTATCGATTCAATGCGTTTGATATAAATTTCAGTGGGATGGTCTTCAGGGTATGTTTCATAAATCTGCTTGAAAAGGGCGAGGGCCTCTTCCATTTGATTTGCAGCATAAAGATCATAAGCTTTTGTAAATTCTTTAGCGAGCTCGCGATCCCGGTCACTTGATACAATATTGCTATGCTTAGGATCCTCACAGCCCATCAGTTCGTAAATTTTGGTCTTTTCGGCTTTTCCTTTGAAAGCGACGATATCAATAGGGCGTATGAGAAAACGTTCATTGATTTTAGCTTTGACACTTTCACTAATCATAATAATTGTATGATAGTCTTTATCAATGAGTTGCAGGCGATAGGAAGTGTTAATCGGATCGCCGATCGCCGTATAGTTCATCCGCTCGTGAGTTCCAATATTGCCAACAATAACATGACCGGTATTAATTCCGAATCGGGTGTGAAATTCAGGCTTACCCTCTTCTCTGCGTTTTTTATTAAAGGCTTGAATCGCATTGCGTGAGTAAAGAGCGGATTCACATGCAAGATGAGCTTGATCGGGGAGGTCTATCGGGGCTCCCCAAAAGGACATGACACAGTCGCCGATATATTTATCAATGGTTCCCTTATGATCGAGAATAATATGCGTCAGGGAATCAAAGTATTCCTCTAAAAGATGCGTTAAGTCATCAATCGATATTTGTTCGGAAATGGCCGTAAAATCTTTGATGTCCGAGAACATAATGGTGAGTTCTTTTTTTTCACCGCCGAGTTCAATATCTTTGCCCTTTTCGATGAGGTTTCTAACAACTTCTTTAGGAACGTATCTAGCAAAGGAACGCACCGCAGCTCGAAGAGAAGCAATAGCGTTATCCATAATAAAAATTTCTTTGATATTGGATTTTACGCGCACTTCACTTGATAAATCAAACTTACAAATTTTAGCAATTTCTTCAGTTAATTTCATAATTGGACGTGAGATACGGGCAGAAAAAATAAAGATAAAGAGGATGGCGATCAAGAGAACGACGATGCTAAAAATCAAAATGTGATTTTGCATATCAATAAAATCGACAAAGTATTCTTTTAAGGGAACGACCAATACCATTTTTCCATTTTGTCCAAAGAAATTTTTTAAAATATTGATATGAGATAGATAGGTAATATCATTAGCTTCATAGGTAAAGTTAGCTTCATTTTCTTTAGCAAATAACACAAGAGAATCATTCACAAGCTGTTGTTCTTTAGATTTAAGTTCTTTGTCATTAATTTCAGGAAGAACAATTTGATTCTTATGATTTACAATGAAGACTTTCCCCGTTTTTCCAATTTGAAGCTGTTTTAGAAAGTTGGATAACAAGAGAAAAGATAGATCTGCCGCAACAACGCCAATTAAGCTGCCATCTTCGCGATAAATCGCCTTTGAAGCCGTAATTCCGGGGACTTCGCTTGGATAAAATAAATACACATCACTCCAATGGAGACCGGGTGTTTTGATCGCATTCTGATACCATGATCGGACGTGGGGATTATATTCAATTTCACTTGGAAATTCTTCAGCGACTTGATTGAGATTATTGTCAAAATACATCCAATGATTGATGGTTCTTTTGGAATTGCGACTTAAAAATTGCAGTGCAAGCGTGGCTTGTTTGGGAAGGGGGGTATTGGGGCTTTTATTATAATGTGTTAAGGAAGTCAAATTGAGATTATAGGCAATTAAAAAATCGCCTTCTTGTGTTGCGAAATAAAAACTTGAAATATTGCTCGTATAGCGAACAATACTGAGCAAAAAAGTGCTGACTTCGGGATTGGTCTCGGTCAAATTAGTCGCTCTTGATAAGACATTATCACCGATTTCAACGAGATTTTCAGCATTTTGTCTTAAATCGTTTGTTTGGTGATTGACGATGTCGGCAACACGTGAAACTTCTGTTTTTGCAAATTTTAAGATAGAGGACGAAGCATCGGTATACGTAATCAATATCACAATTAAAAACGAAAGTGTAATTAAAAGGAGAAAAACCGTTATGATATCGAATTTAAAGGAGCGTTTAGAAAAATTGGAGCTCATAGATAATGAAGCCTATCCTATTTTTTACTTTTATAGACAGATACCGAAATAAATTGAAGAATCAGTATGCTCTTATTTAAATCATATTTTTAACGTTAGTTCAAGAGATTCTTTTTTCCGGTGCTTTTATGACACAATCCTCGACATTTTTATCACCAACGATTCGATTAAAAAATGGAGTAAGAATGCCGCTCATTGGTGCGGGAACTTATCCACTTCAAGGCCAAGAATGCAGTGATATGATTGCAAAGGCCTTGCGCGTTGGTTATCGCCATTTTGATACGGCATAGATTTACCACAATCAGTCTGCGATTGGAAAGGCTCTGAAAGGATACCCGCGCAGCGAGCTTTTTTTGACATCAAAAATTTCAATGCGAGGAAGAGACACGTTTCATGTTGATGATTTGTCAACGGAAATTGAACAGATTCTAAATGAATTACAAACGCACTATCTCGATTTGCTTTTGTTGCACGAGCCTCATCGAGAATTACCAATGCGCGATATTTTACTTAAGTTGATAGAAGCTAAAGAGAGGGGATGGGTTAGAGTTATCGGGGTGAGCAACTGCACGATTCATCACTTAAATGATGCACTTCAATGGGGGATTGATGCCATTGAAGTGAACCAAGTCGAATTTCATCCTTACTTAAATCAAAAGGAATTACATCGGTTTTGTAAAGCAAATGGGATCCATCTCACGGCATATCGTCCTTTGGGAAAGGGAGAAATGGTACATGAGTCAATTTTTAAAAAGATAGGCGAAAAATACAATAAAAGTGGAGCCCAAGTGATTTTAAGATGGTTGATTCAGAAAAATATCTCTGCCATTCCAAAAGCTGTGAGTGAAGCGCATTTAAGGGAAAATTGGAACGTATTTGATTTTACTCTGCAGCCGGCTGATATGGTGCTCCTTGAAGGGCTGAACCGCAATCAACGCTATTGTACCTCCGAGTATTTTGATTTTGATTATTAAATGATTTTTAGAATCAGGATGATCCAAAAGCCTAAAAAAAAGAGAATGGGCGAAAGAAAGTATTTTCGCGTTTTATATGCCTGAGAGAGAAATTCTTCTATACTTAGGAATAAGAGGGCGGAAACTCCAAATGCCAAAATTTCAACCATTAATTGGGTTTGGAAAAGCCGAATCACTTCCAATCCAAAAAAGCAGCCGATAGGGAGAGCCGTTGCCATTATGGTTAAGACAAGTAATTGCGCTAGCCAAGAAATCGAACTTCTTTTGAGTGTCGATGCCACGGAAGCAGAGAGAAAAAAGGCACAAAAGCTCAAAGAAATGGCAACAATAACCCCACTGTGGAGCCCGGCGATGAACGAAATACCGATTAAAAGACCATCGATAAAGAGATCAAGTGCTGATGCGAAAATTAAGCCCAACGGTAAAACATGGTGTTTTCCCGTTCTCGACAAAAAATGAACGAGAGCATGAAGCGCTATCATCACGAAAACACCAAGAGCAAATCCAATGCTAATCGAGACGGGTCGATCTGTTGGTAAAATTTCAGGGAGTAGTTCAGTTGAAATAGCGGCAATAATAATTCCGGCTACAAAATATTGTAGGTATGAGGAAAATCGCTGATTAATCCGAGTTGAAAGGGAAAGAATGCTTCCTAAAACACTGAATGCTAATGGAATAAAAGAATAATAAACTAGATGAAAATCTTTCATTGAGAGCCTATAATTATGTTAGTCGAGAATGAAGCTCTTACTTATGATTGATTTACATTTGAGTCAAGCCAATTGCCGGAGGCATACCACTTCCTTTCATTTAAGTTTTTCTCCGCGTTTAAAAAAAGATTCCCATTTTTTATCGGTCTCGTGATAGGGTCATAACAAAATTTATTTGTGTGCCGGAGTATGCCAAAGTCTGAAAAGTCCCCAAATTCTTTTTACCTCGTTCCTATTTTAGGATGCATTATATTAATGTATGCGATGCGGTTCATCAATGCCATTTTGTCCCCTATTTTCATGGATGATTTTCATATGAATGCAGCAATGCTGGGGTTTATGTCGGCCTCCTTTTTGTTTTTTGCAGGTATTTTTCAAATTCCGTTGAGTCTTTTGGTCTCTAAAATTCAACCGCGGCTTTATCTCATTATCTTAGGTCTAGTCGGGAGTTTAGGGGCTCTTATTTTTTCTTCTGCCAATACGGGGTTTGGATTGACCCTTGGAAGGGCGATGATGGGAGTTAGTTTTACTTTAGCCATCGCTCTAGGAAATTATATCATGATAGGGATAAGGTCAATGAAACGGCATTTGACTTTTGCTCCGATCTTTTCAAAGCATAGCATGCTTCTAAGTATTGGATTAGGCGCCTTTGTTGCAAGTTTTCCTGCGCAAATGCTCGTCAAATATGGGGGGTGGCGCTCACTCATATTTGCCATGATGGTTATTTTGATTGTTTTAGTCATACTAGCTTCCGTTTGGATATCTGACACATTGCAAGCTCCAAAGATAAAAGTGACTGATCAACACCAACGGGATCGCATGTATGCACTGTTTCAAATGCCCTTATTTAAAAAAGCGGGGTTCCCTGTTGTCATTGCTTGTGGCTCTTTTCTTTCATTGCAAGGATTATGGCTCGGGCCGTGGTTGACAAACGCTCTTGGTCAATCTCCCATGCATTTGGGGTATGTCTTAGCGCTATCGGCAGGTGGAATCATGGTTGGTCAACTCACATTTCGCATCTGGCTTTATTGTGCACGGCGCTGTCATATCTCCGTTTTTGGTTTAGGGGTGGGATTATACGGTTTTTTTATTCTCATTTTGGGATTAATTCTAATTCCCGTTGTTGCCAAATCCAATGGGATTTGGTTCTTTTTAGGGTTTAGTCTTCATGTTAATGCAAGAATCGTCATTGAAAGTTTGAATGAGCTTCCCTCTATTGAAGTTAAATATCTGTCGACGCTTTTGCAAACATGTGCCTTTTTAGTGGGATTTGCAATAGAGGTTGTCATAGGTCTAATTATTTCTTGTTGGACTCGTAGCGATATAGGGCAGTATCCCATCATTGCCTATCAAAGCGCATTTGCAGCGATTGCATTCATTAATCTCGGAGCATTGCTATGGTTAATTTTTTATCAAAAAAACCTTATCATTGAGTATCCATTAGCTAAGAATAACATTCGGGCATAAAGCGTTTGATATGATCAATTTCGATATCACTAAAAGAAGCCCCCTGTTTTCCGATCGTTTTTTCTCCAATATACCATTTTCCATGGGGTTGTAAAAGTTTCCATATTTGGTCAATGGCACGAGTATTATCACCTGTTTGAAAGAAAAAAATGTCATCTTTCATCAAAGAGAGAGCAAATTCGAAATTTTTTAGAAGAATAGGGAAATAATGCTGATTGACGGCATAGCTATGCGCTGTTTGAGCGCACAAAACGCGTTTAATATTAGAATGGGATGTTGCTTCATATTCGATAACATTCGAGGAAAGTAAAAAAACATCCCAGTTGGATTTGAAGTGATCAAAGAAAGTCTCAACATAGTGCTCAATTTCTGAAGAAGAACTGTGAAAGACAAAGTCATCTTCTAAAATTAAGGCATTTTGATATTTTTTAGTGATGGCAAATTGCAATGCTTTGATATGACTTAAAGCGCACCCACGGTGTCCGTTCAAGGCATCGGGACACGCATCAATTCGAATGACTCTTTTCATATTGACATTGGCTTTTTGCAAGTTTGACAGCACTCTTTTTTTTCTGTCTTGACGGTGGGCTAGATTGATATAGAGAATAGCATCGAAACGATGAAGTCCTTTTTTCATAAATGGCTCTCTTCAACTTATTTTGTTTCTTCACCCATTATTTTTTTGCGGCGAGGTGAGTTAGTGAGGTGTTCAACAGGGATCATGATATAACCGATCTCTCCGGGAAGCCGTTTTTGAAAAGCACCTTCTAATGGGTGGATCACAGGGAAATTTGACCAAGGGTTCATCCACATCCCATTTTCTGTTTTGATTAAATAGTGGCCTGCAGGGTATTTCTCGCTGCGTTTTGTATAGACAATGACACCCGTTTGCTTAGTGAATTCCTCATGTTTTAGCTGATACCAAAAGTGGCGGTATTCTCTTTTTCCCTTGTGAAGGGCTTGAATAATATCTCTGCATATATAACCCTTTGTCCAAGCGTTTTCAGGGTTTTCAAATAGCTTGAGTGCTTTTTGATATGTTGTCTTTAAAGCAAATGCAACACAGGCAACTCCACATCCCATTCCGTGTTCTTGCAATATCGGTTTTGACATGGTTTGATCCTTTCATTCCGGTATATCACTCCCGGTATAACTCAAAGCATTTGCTTTGTCAAAGGACAAGTCTATGATTGCATGAGAATCTTAAGAATCGCTATAGTTAGTTTTTTTATTTTTTCATTGTGGAGGTCATATGAAACATGAATTACCTAATTTACCCTATGATTTAAATGCTCTTGCTCCTTTCGTATCTGAAGAGCAAATGCATTATCATTACAATAAGCACCATGCAGCTTATTTTACTAAGCTCAATTCTCTAGTTGAGGGCAAGCCGGAGGCGGATACGCCCTTAAAAGAGCTCGTTATTTCTTCTCAGGGGGGCATTTTTAATAATGCAGCCCAGGCATGGAATCACACCTTTTTCTGGCATTGCATGTCACCTTCAGGGGGGAAAGACCCAAAAGGAGATTTATTAGGAGCTATCGAGCGTGATTTTGGCGGATTAAAAGAGTTTAAAGAAAAGATGTCGACGGCCGCTGCAACACTTTTCGGATCGGGTTGGGCATGGCTCGCAGCGGATAAGAGTGGAAAGCTCGAAATTATGCCGCTCTCCAATGCCGATACCCCTCTTAAACATGGAAAAGAGCCTATTTTGACACTTGATGTTTGGGAGCATGCTTACTACATCGATTATCGCAATCGCCGTCCTGATTTTATTGAAAAATTTTGGGATGTGGTGAGTTGGGACTTTGTCGCTAGAAATTATAAAGAAGCCCAAAGCTAAAAAATGCCGAAATGAGTTGAAGAATTGGGGTTAATGATTTAACTCATCGGCAAGTGGATCATCAAAACCGAATCCTGAGTATTCAAATGGATTAAATTCCGCCGGTCTTGATCGATTTTGAGTAGCATCTGCGGTCGGTTCTGAATGCTCAACTTGAGGCGCCGCTATTGGGTTTCTGCTTGAAGCTCCGATACCGGTTGCCTCCGTAAAAGGATTGGCTGTAGGATCATCTTTAGATGGAGTTGCTATAGCGGGTGTTTTCATGTCCGTATCTAATTCAATCTTCGTAACTTCATGAGAGGTAAAAAAATCATCAAAGGCATATTGCATGATGAGGGGAATACAGCCTACCGGGTTCCATAAATACCCTAAATGAAGGATCTCTTTTGATAAGATCATTGCTTGCTCATTGCGGTATGTCAGGAATCGTTTTTCTAAATGGATAAATGCAAATTGAGTGACTTGATGCGCTAGAGCGCTTGTTGAAAGGGTTAGGAGTCGTGCACCCAAATTCATCACTGAATATGCAGAAGCAATGGCATAAAGAGAAACCCCCATAAACACTCGTTTTGCTAAGACATAAGTTTTTGCATCCTTCACGATCGTTTTATGTAAGTATTGCGTGAGCTCATTGCGTTGTTCTAAACCATCCGTATTTAGAGTGGAGTCAAAAAATGAAGCTTGCTCGGTTTCTTTAGGTGGAAGACGATAAGCATCCGGCGCCATATTGACAATCATATAGGCAGCTAAAATGAAGGGATTGGAAAAGAATACCCATAGTTTTGCAACTGTTAAAAGTGTTTTTGCTTCCGTTTTGAGGTTTGCTGCATAGTGGTCGGCAATATCGTATTTTCCTTGTCTTGCTTCACAAAAAAGGAGCGTTTGAACAAATCCATAACCGCTTCTTAGGGTGAATTCAACCGGAGTTCCAACGATACCAACGGCGATTGTCAACATACCGGTAAAAAATCTTCGGGCGCTGGTTGTAACCGGATCCGTTGCCGATTGTTCGGCAGACGTGACATAACGGCGTATCCCGTTAATAGCTGATCCACAAAATGTACGGTCTAATTCATGATTTGGGATTCTAAAATCAAGCGATAAATGCATAATAATTTAACCAACATTAATATTGTATAAACAACAATTATATCATACTTTATAATAATCAAAAATTATTAAAGTATTTGTTATTATATATTTATAATAAAAACACTTATTACTGTAATATAAGGCGTTGATTTTTAAGTGCTTGTAAAAAATAATTCTTGAACGGAGGGCAAGCCGTAATCTCATTCCTTTAGGGGCTGAGCTTCCGGGGCGGATAGTGAAAGCCAATATTCTTAATCAAATCTTGATTTGAAAAATTAAAGTATTTAATATTGACATCCGTACATAAAAAAGGGGAGAAGGTATGAGTCTTTGGCCTTACGGATACACATTTACGAAAGAATATGAAGAAAGTTTGTATTCAGTCGCTTTACCGGCTGATTCAAAATCGATCGAAGCTCGCTCTCTTAGTTTTTCTAAACTAACCGGATATGAAGATTCTGCTTTTGATACGTATCGCGTCATTTACCCAATTCTAGATGCGATTAATATAAAGGAACCTCCGGCAATCCGAGAGATTGCATATCGTATTTTGCAACAACATTCCACGGCCTTAATTAATCGATTGAGATGGGAGGAAAAGGTTGAAGAAAAAACAAAGGAAATTAAAGTCAGACTTCCCGGAAGAACAATCAGTTGCAAATATTCGGAGATAGAACCTTATTCTAATTCTTTTGTAAAAACTCCAAGCTCTGCTGATAAAGGATATTCCGAATTTGTTTTAGTCGCTCCTTTTTATATGCTCTCTTGGACTCATAATCCAACGATTACATTAAATGGGGAAACAATTGACTACAAACCAACATTTAGTACTCTTCAAGATTGCTATCTCAAGAAAAGATGGCAGTGTGTTGATGAAATTAACTACAAAGAGCTTGGTTTTAAATATCAACCGGGCCTCATTGCAGATACGTATTCCAACGCTATTGATCTCGTAGAGGATCCAAGGCTTTGTGAAGTTATTAATCGGTTTAAAAAACGCTCCCATGAATAGAGGAAATTTTTTGACGGTTAAGGAATATTGGCTATTAATGGTTGGGCTGCGTGAGAAGCTCTCCTCTTAGTCGGTTTGACTTAGCCGACGACGTGCTGTTGTCAATAACGCGTCAGCGATGACAGCGCTAGAATTTCTCATCAGATAGGGAACAACAAAGTTATGTATTACACTGCTAGCAACATGTTGTGTTAAAAGATACACAAGTAATAGTTGATTTTTAAAAGGAGAAAAGGGATTTAAAGACAGTTTCTTATCAATAGACTGAATGTCATAAGAAGGGAATGCGTATTGAATACGGTTTTGAATGCCGGTGTATACTTTACCTTCAAAAATCATTAGTAGTGATGAAAACATTAAACTTTCAACTGTCCATAGAGGCAAGCCGACTTTTTTTTCTTGGTCAAAAAAGATCCCTTTGCCTGAAGGCTTTGATGAAGGTGTCCTGACCCCATTTAAAAAATCCATGAAAGGTATCAGCAGCAAGGAATCCACCTTGAAGCGTTGAAAAGTGAAAACTATGCTCTTAATGTGGTTGAAAATCTCAGAGGCTATGATTACTGAAGCGGTAAAGGCTAGACTCGATCCGGTTGGATTTTTCAAGCGCATTTCATGTGCAGCTATTTTAGCAAAAATAAAAGAAACAATCCCATCTATAACAGTTGATGTTAGCAACAACGGAGAATGGGATGCCCTTTCTTGGTGTATCTCGCAATAATTTTCGTAAAATTCGCTTGTAAAAGTTTGAATATTGCTTAATGTATTCATCAATTTGACAGCATGGAAACCTCGTTCTTTAGGACGAGGAGGAAACGCTGCTCCCTTGTTGTTAAGTTGTTAAAAAAGTGGGGGATTGCTCCCCCTAGCACTTACGTGCAATCGCCACTTGGGTTTACACCCTTGTGGGTAATGTCCTCCTCGCCAATGTTATGGAGCGGTTTGTATGTCAGCAGCATGGGCCTAAACCCCTTACACCTGTTTAACCACTGACCGCAGAGCTTGGGACTGGAGTAGCATCCCAAGGTGCCTATATATTCGCTCCTAACGTAGTCCCTTTTAGAGGGCTATCCCTCAAGGCGGACTTAGGCTGGTCAACGCGAGGCTTTTTTACAAGCCTTCCCCTTCAGGGGAGGGTAGTTGATGGCCGGAATCTACCTCAAATTTTCGTAAAGACTATAAGTCCTTAAAGTTAAAAAAAGCAAATTTTTTTTATATAGGAAGTAATTATACCGCTCGTCATTCAAGAGTTGTTTTTTTTGTCGCCGGCATCCCCGCTTGGTCGATTTACCTCACCTCTGCCTATTGTCAATAGCGCGCCCTTTCAGGTAGAAGGGCCTTCGGCCCGATCGACCATCAGTGCGCCGGCTTCTAAAAATTCCAACTCTTGAATCACTCCCGGTATAAAAAAGGTTTACTTTGGTTATCTTGTTTTGATAGAAGGAAATAATAATTATTTTTTGAATTTTTATGCGTTATTTAATTTACTCTATCGTCGTTCTTAATTGTAGTTTGATCATTGGAGCGGAATATACTATTAAACCTTTTCCCGAATATTCTAAACAGGGTTTTATTGCTTTAGAAAGCAGTGAAAAACAAGATTATGAGTCAGCGGGTTATCATGAAGCTCAGCCCAATGAAGAAAGAGATGCTCCTGTTGTTGAGTTTTTTGGAGGCGGCATTTATTGGAAAGCTCGTACCACTGATTCAATGTATGCTGTCCGTGCATCCAGTGATGCTTTTGCTCTCCCTTACCGCTCTTCACTTAGCGAAGTCGACTTTAATTTTGATTGGGGAGTGCGCTTTGGTGCAGGGTGGTTTACAGGGTATGATCAATGGGGGCTCAGTGCAACTTATACATATTTGAACACGGATAAAACGGATCGCACGCGTGCCGGAATGTGGGGTGACTTGAAATCTCCTGTTGGTTTTTCCCAATCGATGACAGATCTTTTACTCGATGGAACGGAGCTGTCTCAGGTGGTCTTTCAAAGGGCTTCATCTCAATATGATTTGGGATATCAAACCATTGATGTGCTTATTTCACGCCCGTTTCAAGCTAGTTCAATTCAATTTGCGCCTCAAATTGGATTAGAGGGGGCTATTCTCCATTCCAAGCAAAATATTTATTATTCAGGCGGACAATTACTGGAAAATAACACACTCACCGTGAGAAAGAATAACCGGTATTGGGGTGTTGGTCCTAAAACGGGAATTGCTATGGGGTGGGGTTTGAAAAGAGGGTTTACTCTGATTCAAAATTTTGCCTTCGCACTCTTAATTGGGGATCTTAATAGTTATTATGGGGAAGATTTAAGCAATTCAACATCGGATTGGATGAAGTTAGAGGAGAGCGATAAACGATTTGTTCCACATGCAGCAGCTCAAATGGGTCTTGGATATCAGGCAAAATTCGATAAGATGATGAAACAAGTGAATGCTCAGCTGTTATTTGAAGGGCATTTTTTATGGAATTTCATTCAAAAAGTCATTGCAGGTGATGATTTTGATTTTGGAAATTTATATCTCTATGGTTTGACATTTGAATTAGGAGTCGATTTTTGAACAATTTGCAATTTGGTTGAAGTATGAAAATTCATGTTATTGAGTCATATCAAGCTAATTCTCATTTGACCCTCATTGGAGACATTTCTTTGTTTGTAAATGGAAGGTTGGATGATAAAGCAATGATTGCTTGTGATTCTCATGACTTTAAGTATGCTTTTGGGGGCGCTTCTTTTGAGAATGTTGCAAATATTGGGGAATCGATCATCATTAATCAGGCAATGTATATTTCAAGAATACCGGAAAAAAAGGGGTTAAAATGCTTTGCAAGGAAGGGGGCATTTGATTGTTTTTTTATTGTCGGGGTTTCCCCCTTGGAAAAGCCGGATGCTCTTCTTGAGGTTGAATCGGATCAAGAGTCCCTTCAATGTTTATTTGACGAACTGCTTAAACAATATCCTGAGGGGTTTTTTATTGCCGGTGAGGCTCTTTTTGACAGTCTCGAGGGACTTTATGTTAAAAAGGTTCCTATGGAAAAAACACCTGTTTTTGAGCAAAAAGAACTGTATATCGGGTCCGAAAGACACCGGAGTATTCTTGGGTTTCTAACCGGGCTTGTTTTTCCTAAAGACTCTAACTTGTTAAATAATAGCGATTTAAATCGTGTGTTTTATTCAAGCCCCTTTGATTGTCAAGAACTTAAGATATTTAGCCATACCCATGTCGCCTTGATTAATGAGCGCAATCGAGGACCTATCGAGCTCGATAGGGATATTACGGGGGTTCGGCATCTTTTACCCCAATCAACATTTAAATACGCTAAGTTTCAAGTTTATAAACTAAAGCATAATAATTAATATTTTAATTATTTCAATATACTGCAAATTTATAACTATAATGTTATAATATATTAAATTTAATTTATAATTTGTGGGTATTTTCTATGGCTAATGCTTTTCCTGTAGCTTCTACTTCTTCACAAGGGCTTTCCCCTCTTAGGGCTCCAAAAGAGGATAATCCCCCCGGTAATATTGGACTAGATTACCTATTTATTCCCTCAGGGGAAGGTTCGCTAGCGGGTAAAAAAATTCAAGAGCTGGGTGTTTTGGATAAGGGTAGCTTATTTTTATTTCTCATTTTTAACCTCTTTGCCGTGATATTTTTGGGTTGTGATTTATCACCCCCTTCAAAGGCATTACCCAAGCCATGCATTCCTAAAGTGTTCAGCGAAGCATCTTTTGACACAAACTCATCAGCCTCTTCAACGACTCCAAGCTCATGCGATTCTCTGCCAAGAGAAAGAGATGATATAAGCCAATTGCCCACTGAAATTTCTGAAGAACCCGAGGAATCAAGAAAAACAGAATTAGATCGACTTATGGATAAATTACCAAAGGGATCAAATATTGTCTTTTTGGAAAAGGAGTTCATTCCATCTGACATCTCAAAAGATGCAACTCACATCGTTGTGTTTAATGTAAATCGAGAAAATCAGTTTAAAATTGCTAAAGAGATTGGATCGAAAATGGGATTGATGTGCACCCAAACTCCCGGCAGTTCCGATATCATTTTGTTTATTGAAAAAGGCAAAGGAATTACATTGTCTTTTGTCGAAGATGCAATGCCGTCGAATACTTCGGAATATGCAAAAAAATTAACGGATAGCAAGCATAGCGTCTCAGTCATTCATGCACCCCCTCCAAGAAAACCTCGTAGCGCTGATTATTGATTGGGGGGTGTTTGTGACTGATTCTTTTTTGACCCTCCGAAAAGGAATTTGAAAGGGGCAAAAATGGTTTGAACTGCTGTAGCCGGAGCGGAAATAATGACACCTGTGATTCCCGTAATGCCGGCCATTCCGGAAACGGATTTGATAATATGATTGGTGAGAATACGCGTTAATCGCTGGGTCAAAAGGCCGTTTTCAGGGTCGATATCTCGGATGACAATTTGCTTAATCGGTGGAATGTTGCGGGGGGGCTGATTGTAGAGTTTGAGAGAGACGGCAATTTGCTCTAGAAACAGTTCATTGATATAAATCCCTCTTTTTGACCCCTGAGCGTCAGAGGAGGGATTTTTCACAGGCTTATTTACAGTATCTAAAATGAGATCCCAATTGTTTTTTTTGCGATCCGGTGTGTAAAACTCAACGCTTAAATCAATGTCATTCAGCTCAATTTGCTTAATATTGACTGTGGGTTCGAGATATTCTCTTAAGGGGGCTCTAATGGTCAGCGTTTTGATTTTAAGCGCATAGGGAAGAAATGATCCGGGGGGATTTCCTACAAGTAAATTGTGAAAGGTGAGATCAGAGCGTCGAATATCGACCGATTTGATATCAACAGGAACACCCATTGATTTGCTAATGGAGTTGGCGAGAAGTTTGGGGATATATAGGGGGAGAGCGAAAATAGCCCCTACTAACAAAATAATCAGTGCGGTTGAGAAAAAAGTAAAGATGTGAAACGTTCTCTTCATAATGGGCATCTTATAAAGAGCAATAAAAAAGCGCACGATCTATTTTAGACTGTGCGCTTTTTCTCTTGTTATGAAGAGGGAAAATTAGTAGTCTGCACCGGCCATGTGGGCGGGATTAGGCATTTCTTTTTCCTTTTTCTCTTCAGTGATGATGGCTTCAGTAGTGAGAAGAAGACCTGCAATCGAAGCTGCGAGCTCAATCGTGAGTCTAACAACTTTAGTTGGGTCGATAATTCCCTTTTCAATCATATTGCCATAGGTGTTAGTCGCTGCATCAAAACCTTCGTTTTCTTTGAGCTCGCTCACCTTTTGTACAACGATTGACCCTTCAACACCTGCATTTTCTGCAATTTGACGAAGGGGAGCCGTAATCGCTTTGATAACGATGTCAACACCGACTTTTTGGTCGCCTATTAAAGTTTCCGCAAGAGCGCGAAGCACCGGAATGGAGCGAATGAAAGCCGTTCCGCCGCCGGGGAGAATACCCTCTTCAACAGCAGCGCGTGTTGCGTGATGAGCATCATCGACGCGATCTTTTTTCTCTTTCATCTCAACTTCAGTCGCAGCACCGACATTGATTACGCCAACTCCACCGGAGAGCTTAGCAAGTCTCTCTTGAAGTTTTTCTTTATCATAGTCAGATGTGCTCTCGGCAATTTGAGATTTAATTTGTTGAACGCGTGCTTGGATGGTTTCTTTTGATCCGAGTCCTTCAATGATTGTCGTTTCATCTTTTTTAACGACAATTTTTTTCGCACGGCCAAGCATTTCAAGGGTTGTTTTTTCAAGAGATAAGCCGACTTCTTCACTGATAAGTTGGCCACCTGTTAAAATCGCGATATCCTCGAGCATTGCCTTGCGGCGATCTCCAAAGCCGGGAGCTTTGACGGCACAGACTTTGAGGTTAGCGCGAAGGCGGTTAACAACGAGAGTTGTTAAAGCTTCTCCGTCAATGTCTTCTGCGATGATGATGAGAGCCTTGCCCGTTTCGGCTGCTGCTTGAAGAATGGGAAGGAATTCTTTCATTCCCGAGATTTTTTTGTCGTAGATGAGGATATAAACATCATCATAAACGGCTTCTTGTGTTTCCGGATTTGTCATGAAATATGCAGAGACATAACCGCGGTCGAAGTTCATCCCTTCAACAACTTCAAGAGTTGTTTCGAAGCCCTTTCCTTCTTCTATGGTAATCGTTCCGTCTTTTCCGACTTTTTCCATAGCTTTTGCAATGATTTCCCCAATTTCTTGAT
Source organism: Simkaniaceae bacterium (assembly GCA_021734805.1). Classification (NCBI taxonomy): domain Bacteria; kingdom Pseudomonadati; phylum Chlamydiota; class Chlamydiia; order Parachlamydiales; family Simkaniaceae; species Simkaniaceae bacterium. Next base: position 2,955 of record JAIPIG010000022.1, on the reverse strand, counting down.
CGCTGTTTGCAGAAATCGTAGCAACTTGTGCAATTTCGTTGCGATCTTTAATTGGTTTACTCATTTTAGTGATTTCAGCCACTATTGTTGCAACGGCTTTATCAATTCCTCGTTTGATATCGATTGGATTTGCGCCTGCGGCAACGATTTTAAGACCTTCCGAATAGATCGCTTCAGCTAAGACAGTCGCAGTTGTTGTACCGTCTCCGGCCTTATCCGCTGTTTTACTGGCTACTTCTTTGACCATCTGAGCACCCATGTTCTCATGTCGGTCCTCGAGTTCGATCTCTTTAGCTACTGAAACTCCATCTTTAGTGATATGTGGAGCACCATAAGCCTTATCTAAAATCACATTACGGCCTTTAGGACCGAGTGTCACTTTAACGGCAGAGGCAAGCTTATTTACGCCTTTGAGGATTTTATAACGAGCATCCTCTTTAAACTTAATATCTTTTGCGCCCATATATTGGCTCCTTTAATTAGTTTTCAATGATTGCAACAATGTCATCTTCTTTGACGATGATGAACTCTTCATCATTCAATGTGACTTCTTGTCCGGAGTATTTATCCATAAGAACGACGTCGCCTTCTTTTACGGACATAGGGAGGGTCGTTCCATCTTTTGTTGTTTTGCCTAAGCCAACTGCGATGACAATTGCCGATTCTTGTTTCTTCTGTGCAGATTCAGGTAAAATAATCCCACCCGCAGAGGTTTGTTCTTTTTCCATTCTTTTGAGTACGACGCGGTTTCCTACCGGTCTGAGAGTCGATTTTTTTTCAGCTTGGGTTGTCATAGAACGGTCTCCTTGTTAACCCGAATTAGTGTTAAAAAACATATTCAGGATAACTTTTTTTTCGATTTTAGGCAATAGAGATTTAGCAATTTTTGACTTTGATTGCTAAATGTGTAAAAATTCGTTGTCAAAAAGCCAAAATATCGATACAACCTAGGACTGACTTTTTAAGATATGGATATGAGAAATGGCTAAAAAAAGAAATGAAGTGGCTTTAGAAGACCGATGGGATGTCGAAGCTTTCTATAGAGATATTGAGGCGTGGAAAGAAGATTTTTTAATTTTACGCAAAGAGGCGGACAGCCATTTCCCTGAGATCAATCAATTTATGGGAAAGCTCTCAAGTAGTCCCGAGTCATTGGCTCAATTTCTTAAAAAATATTTTGATCTTCAAGTGAAAATTGAGTCCTTATATGTATATGCTCATTTGCGCCATGACGAAGATATTACAATTGATTCCTATAAGAGTGCTTATCAATCAATTATGATGCTCTATCACGCCTTTGCTGCAGAGACTTCTTGGGTCGAGCCCGAAATTTTGCAAATAGATGAAAAAATATTTGATATGCAGAGTCCGTCTCTTGCCGAATATCATAATTATTTGAAGCAACTCATCCATCAAAAACAATATATTTTACCTAAAGAACAAGAGCGCATCATGGCTGCCGCCGGGGATAGTCTTCAAACGATTCCAAGTGCTTTTTCATCAATCAATAATGCCGATCTTAAATTTGAGGATGTGATCGATTCGGAGGGAAAATCCCATGAGCTGACCCATGCTTCTTATCAACTTTTGATCAAATCAAATGACCGCAGCCTTCGCAAAGGGGCTTTTCTCAACATGCATGCTCGTTTTCGCGATTTTAGAAATACGGTCTCCGATTTACTTGCCGGATCGGTTAAGAGGCATCTTTTTAATCGCAATGTGAGGGGGTTTTCATCTTGTTTAAAAGCAGCTTTATACCCTTATAATATTGATGAGAGCGTTTATACTAACCTCATTGAATCAGTGAGGGCTCATTTTCCGGTATTACATGACTATGTGAGTTTGAGGAAGGAGTTGCTCAATCTCGATGAGATTCATGCCTATGATATGTATGTTCCTGCTATTCGGGAATTTGATAAAAAATATACCTTTGAAGAGGCCGTTGAAATCATTATTGATTCTGTGGCGCCTTTAGGGGAAGAGTATCAGAGCATTTTAAGGAAAGGGCTTACGATAGATCGATGGGTCGATCGCTATGACAATGAAAATAAGAGATCGGGGGCGTATTCATCGGGATGTTATTCAAGCAGACCTTATATATTGATGAATTACAATGGGACGTTTAATGACTTAATGACCTTGTCTCATGAAGCAGGTCATAGTATGCACTCCTTTTTTAGCAACCGTACGCAGACATATCAAGATGCTTCTTATTGTATTTTTGTGGCAGAAGTGGCTTCGACATTCCACGAAGAGCTCACGTTCCGCACTCTTTATGAAAGGGCCGCATCTAAAGAGGAAAAAATTTATATCCTCAATCAAAAAATTGATTCTATTCGAGCCACCCTTTTTAGACAGACGATGTTTGCCGAATTTGAACTTAAGATCCATCGCCTTGCCGAAGCGCATATGCCACTCACACCTGATATGATGAAAAAAGAATATGAGGCTTTGAATCGCGACTACTTTGGGCCGAGTTTTGCCTATGATGAGGAGCTCTTTTATGAGTTTTTGCGTATTCCTCATTTTTATTCGAACTTTTATGTCTATCAATATGCAACGGGAATTAGCGCTGCTTATGCGCTAGTAGAGAGAGTATTGAGTGGAAAGGTAGATGCAAAGAACGATTATTTGCAGTTCTTGTCATCGGGGCGATCTGATTTCCCCATTAACTTGTTAAAGAATGCCGGCGTCGACATGACAACAAAAGAGCCTGTTGAAACACTCATAAAAAGATTTCATGAACTAACAAAGGATTTGCGAGCATTAAGTCTATAACTCGACTTTGCAACTTTTTGGGCCCGCCTGCCGCGGTCTTTGCTCTCGGACGCTCGACCTATGGTCGAACTGGGAGATTATTAAAACCGGGAAGGGGTAAAAAACCCCTTCCCGGTTTTAATAACTCCCTAGAGAACAAATATCTCGAGGCCTTCGAGTCCAAAAAGTTACAAAGTC